>JADIMJ010000130.1 GCA_017694835.1 Candidatus Cryptobacteroides gallistercoris | reverse complement strand
GTGGTCTGGGTCCCCTTGAGGAAGCCTTTGCCGAAGAGCCCGCCGGAGCCGATGGCTATCATGGACTGGTTGACATTGTAGCCGACTCCCGTCGGGTCGTCCTTCAGTCCCAGCAGTACCTCGATGCGCTTGCGCTGGTGGTCCTGCAGCACATCATGGAAGAGGAAGTCCACTGAGAATACGAAGAGGACGCCGGCTATGAAGGAGGCTATGGCAAGCCATCTGAATGCTCCGCCGGAGCGGAATGCCCTGAATGCCATTATCGGGATTGTGACTGCCGCTGCTGCGGCAAATACATACATCGGCTTGACCTTGAGGATGAATGCCTCCGGATTGTCTGTCAGGCCCGGGAGCTTGTCATACAGGAACGGAAGCAGGCCGAGTACAATGAATGCTGGCAGATATGTCTTCATCCATGATTTTATCCTGTCGTAGTACATGGCGTTGCACAGGGAGACGACGGCGGCGAGTACAAGGACGGATGTGTATGACGACGAGGTAAGCGTCAGGATGAACAGCAGTATGGCCATTCCTATCATGAACAGCAGCCAGCCGGACAGTCCTTCCCTGTACAGCATGAACACGAAGCCCACATACACAAGAGCTGACCCGGTCTCGCTCTGGGCTACGATTATTGCCATCGGCACGAGGATGACGGCCGCAGTGACAAGGAAATGTCTCATGTTGCCTATCTTGTAGCCGGACTGGCTCATGACCATGGCCAGCATCAGCGATGTGGCTATCTTCGACAGTTCCGCGGGCTGGAAACTCACAGGACCGAACGAGAACCACGACCTTGAGCCCTTGACTTCGGTGCCGAGGAAAATCACGGCTATCAGCAGCAGTATCGTGAAGCCGTATATAGGTACCGACAGGCTTTCATAGGCTCTCGGATTCAGGGCGAAAAGGATGACTGCGGCGAGTCCGACGGCGGTCACTATCCACACGAACTGCTTGCCGCTCCTGCATGAAAAGTCAAAGATGGATGCGGGTTCGGAGGAATGGATTGAAGCATAGATGTTCATCCAGCCGATCATGACCAGAAGCAGGTAGCATATCACCAGCTTCCAGTCTATCGTTTCCATCAGTCCTCTTCCTGTCAGTCTGTTCATTCCGTCTTTTGTCTGTCAATGGTTCATTTCATCTTGTGTTCACCTTGTCCAGCAGGTTCCCTTCGAGTACTCTGGTCTCAAGCGGCCTGCGGCTTTCGCTTATCTCGCCGTTGAGATATTTCTCCACCAGCAGGGATGCTATCGGGGCTGCCCACCGCGCCCCGAAAGACCCGTGTTCCACATAGGCGGCCACCGCTATCTTGGGGTCGTCTTTCGGGGCAAAGCAGATGAACACCGAGTTATCGTCTCCGAGCGGGTTCTGTGCCGTACCTGTCTTTCCGCAGATGTCCAGTCCCTCCACGGCGGCCACAGTCGCTGTCCCTCCGGAACTGTAGCCGCTGTTCACGGCCCGGTACATCCCTTCGACCATGACGGGGAAATATGCAGTGTCCACGAGGGTATATTGCTTTCGGTAATATTTCGGGTCGATGCTGACTTCGTCAGTGCCTCTGATGAGGTGGGGGATATAGTAATATCCCCTGTTGGCCATAGTGGCGCAGAGATTGGCAAGATGAAGGGGGGTGCAGCCTATCTCGCCCTGTCCGATGGACAGCGAGATGACCGTAGTCGCCTTCCATCGGCCTTTTCCGTAGACCGAATCATAGTATCTGGAATCGGGGATTGTGCCCCCGAGCTCGGACGGGAAATCGCTTCCGAGCTTTCTCCCGAAGCCGAAGCTTTTCACATATCTGTTCCATGTGTCCATTGCTTCGGCTATTGAACTGTATTTTTCGTTCTCCAGAATATTCCGCAGCACATAGCAGTAGTAGGCATTGCAGGACATCATTATGGATTCCTGCAGGTCTATGGGGGAGCGGTGGGCATGGCATCCGAGCTTGCTGCGCCCGAAATGGTAGCCCATGCTGCACGGATAATGGGTGTCCGGAGTCAGGACGCCCTCCTGAAGTCCGATCAGTCCGTTGACAAGCTTGAATACGGAGCCAGGCGGATAGGCGGACTGCACGGCCCTGTTGAACATCGGCTTATACGGGTCTGAGGCTATCTGCCTGTAGTATTTGCCGATGTCTGCGAGCATCTCGACATCTATGCCGGGGCTTGACACCAGGGTGAGTATTTCTCCGGTGGACGGTTCTATGGCCACCAGACTTCCCACTTTGTTCTGCATCAGCTCCTGGCCGTAGTGCTGGAGCTCCGCGTCGATGGTTGTCACTATGTCCTTGCCGGGAATGGCTTCCTTGTCCATCTCCCCGTCCTTGTAGCGGCTTTCTATCCGGTTCCGGGAGTCGCGCAGGTATATCTGATAGCCTTTCTCTCCCTTGAGATATTCTTCGCAGGTGGCCTCTATGCCTGTCTTGCCGATGTAGTCTCCGGCCTTGTATGTCTCAGGATGGCGCCTTATGTCATCTGCGCTGACTTCGGATATGTAGCCGAGAAGATTTCCTCCGGCATTGTACGGATAGTCCCTTATGTTTCTGGCCTGTCCCCTGAATCCGGGGAATTTATACGATACCTCGGCGAATTTCATGAATATTTCAGGAGGCAGATGCGTGAGCATTGTCACCGACCGGTAGCCGATTTTTCTCCTGTCGCGGTAGTATCCGTCCATCTTTTCCCTGAGGAATTCCGGTGTTATCTCCAGGATTTCGCACAGGGCCAGGGTGTCGAATTCCCCGACTTCCTTCGGGGTGACGAGCATGTCGTATGCCACCTTGTTGCCGACGAGGATTTTCCCGTTCCGGTCATAGATTATTCCCCGCGTCGGGTAAATGACGGCATGGACCATCGAATTGTTGGATGCGTCAATCTTGTACTTGTCGTCGACTATCTGGATGACAAAGAGTCTTGATACAAGTATGAGGGCGGCAATGAGCAGTCCGGCTCTGATTTTATTTGTCCTGTCAAGTTTCATGTGCCGTCTTTATTTCTTGTCGTCAGGGACAATCACGGCCGCCACTGCGAGGGACAGCAGCCAGCCTGCGGCAAGCGATGCCCCGAATCTGGATGCATTGAACCAGAACGGTCTGGCGCCGGCTCCGTCGGCAATGATATAGATGATGAGGAAAATGGACTGGACTGCAAGTATTGCCGCAGATGTCTTTGTCCAGCCGAATTTTCTGATGGAGAACTGCTGTTTCCTTTCTATGAGCTCTTCCCCGAACACAAGCCTGATGAGAGGCTTGCGTATGAAGGCCACCGGCACAAGGGCAAGGGCGTTGAGTCCGGCAAGCCCTTCGCAGGAGGCGTCGGCGGCAAGTCCAGTGGCGAAGGCAATCAGCATTGCCGCGATTGTCCCGACATTGAGGGGAATGCAGAGGACCATCACCGGCAGGATGCTCAGGGTAACGTATGCGCTGAGATGAAAACAGTTGCCAATGATGATCTGGGCTATCGCCAGAGTGAAGTATATGAGCCCGAAATGCTGTGGTGTCTTCATTTCCCTTCCTCCAGTCTTTTCAGTTCGTCGCTGTATATGTGGCTGACTATTGTCACATATCTCAATGAGTTGAAGTCTTCCAGAAGACTGACTTCAATCTCGTATGTTGCTCCGTTGACGATTCTGGCATCGCCTATGGTGCCGAGCGGGATGTCAGGAGGGAAAATTGTCGAGTACCCGCTTGTGTATACCGTGTCGCCCGGTGTCAGGGTTATGTGATGCGGAATCTCGCTCAATATGGCCCCCCGGTCCGAATGTCCGTCCCAGCGCATCGGTCCGACGGAGCCTTCTTTCCCTATCCTTGCACTGATGCTGACGCCTGAATTCTTGAATGAGAGCGCGTATGAGTAATGCCTGCCTACGGCATCTATTATTCCGACTGCTCCGCAGGAGGTGATTATCCCGGACTTCTCGTCCACTCCGTCTTCGGAGCCCTTGTCGATTATGATGTAATTGTGCTGGCCGTTGTCGGTCATTCTGGCGATTGCCGCCGGCATATATCTGTAATTGCCTGCCGTATCGGAGAATGCGCGCAAGCCGGAAGAGTCTCTCCCGAACATTTCCCGGCAGTGCCGTAATTCCTGTGCGAGGATGAAGTTCTCCTGTGCAAGTTTATCATTTTCGGCTTTCAGTGAGAAATAGTATCTGATGTCGTCCAGACTTCCCCACACTTTGGCCGTCACGGAATGCAGGCCCTTTGAGATCCACAGGTCATGCATTGCGCCGGAATTCCTGAGCATAGCCAATGCAGCTATCTCCAACAGAATGAAGATAGCTGCATCATATATGAACCGTATCCCTTTCTTCCTGGCCATTCTACCTCATGAGAAACGGATAGTTCGCCGTATTCTTCAACGCTATGCATGTGCCTCTGGCAACGGCCCTGAGCGGGTCTTCCGCCACATGGAACTGTATGTTCATCTTTTCCGTAAGGCGCTTCTCGAGTCCCCTGAGGAGTGCTCCGCCGCCTGACAGATAAATCCCGCTCTCCACGATGTCCGAATACAGTTCCGGAGGTGTCTGCTCAAGGACATGCAGTATTGCCGCCTCGACATTGGAGATCGACTTGTCAAGGCAGTGGGCGATTTCCTGATATGTGATGGTCGCCTCCACGGGATGTGCCGTCATGAGATTCGGGCCGCGGACTACAAACGGCTCCGGCTCGACGTCAAGGTCGGGCAGGACGGCTCCGACTGCAATCTTGATTCTTTCGGCTGTGGTCTCGCCGACCTTTATGTTGTGCTGCTGCTTCAGGTAGTACTGTATGTCGCTCGTGAATACGTCTCCTGCAACCTTGACGCTGTTCTGGACGACAATGCCACCGAGGGATATCACCGCGATTTCCGTCGTGCCTCCTCCGATGTCCACCACCATGTTGCCCTGCGGGGCCTCGACGTCAAGGCCGATGCCGAGGGCAGCCGACATGGGCTCGAAAATAAGATAGACGTCGCGTCCTCCCGCATGCTCGGAAGAGTCCCTCACGGCTCTGATTTCCACATCGGTGCTGCCTGAAGGAATGCCGATGACTATCTTGAGGTTAGGTGTGAATATATGTCTCTTGCGGCTGTTCACTTCCTTGATGAATCCCCTGATCATCATTTCAGCTGCATTGAAATCCGCTATCACTCCGCCCCGGAGCGGCCTGACGGTCTTGATGCCGGGGTTCTCCTTCTCCTGCATCCTCTTGGCTTTCTGTCCCAGGGCAATCAGTTTTCCGGAGCTGTTCTCGACGGCAACAATGCTCGGTTCATCAAGAACTATCTGGTCATTCTGGAATATGACTGTGTTGGCTGTTCCGAGGTCTATCGCAAGCTCCTGCGTAAACAATGAAAATCCCATCTCCCTTTGTCTCCTGTTTCCGTTAATGATTCTGGACCTGCCAGAAATGAAAATAATTCCGACAAAAGTAATAAAAAAGTTTGTAATATCTGTATATTTGCGTTGTATGGCACGTAAAAAATATCTTTTGCTGATGGCCGGCGGCAGCGGAACCAGAATGGGGGCCGCTGTTCCCAAGCAGTTCCTTGACCTGGACGGCAAGGCGGTGCTTCACCGGACTCTTGACAGATTTATGGAGGCCGAACCCGGCATCAGGGTCATAACTGTGCTTCCGGAAGCTTATTTCGAGTATTGGAAGAATTATTGCGCAGTCAGGAATGTCGTGGCCAGGCAGACTGTGGTCAGGGGCGGCATTTCACGCTTTCATTCTGTAAGGAACGCTCTCGGCGCTGTCCCCGACGGGGCCCTTGTGGCCGTGCATGACGGAGCCAGGCCCCTGCTTTCTGCCGGCCTGGTCTCAAGGATGTTCCGCCAGGCTGAACATGTGCCTGCGCTGATTCCCGTGATTCCGAGCACTGATACCCTCCGTGCGCTGAGGAGGGAGGTGCTCACGGACGGAACCGAGGTCTTCGAGACTGTGCCTGACATGCATCCGGACAGGAACATGCTGTTCCGGGTACAGACCCCGCAGATATTTTATTCGGAAGTGCTCAAGGCTGCGTACGGCCAGCCTTACGACATGTCCTTTACGGATGACGCCTCTGTGGCCGAGCGGTTCGGCGTCCCGCTTGCGTTCATCAGCGGGGAAGCGCTTAACATAAAAATCACCACGCCGGAAGACTTTATGCTGGCGCAAAAGATACTTCCGGCGCAGAGGTTTCCCATGCAGGAAAAATAGTGCTTATCTGGATTCCCTTTCCCTTTTTGTGCTGGCTGAAAAGCTAGTGTTCTGATAGTCTTTTACCCATACCTGGCGCTCAATGGCCTGGTCAAGGGAAATCTGGGTCTCTGTGGCCTTCACATAAGGGATTTTCTGGATGGTGTTGACCAGAATCTCCATGAGATGGTCATGGTTGAAACAGTATATTTTCAGCAGAATCGGATATTTTCCGGTGACGAAGTGACATTCCACGACCTCCGAAATCTTTTTGAGGGCGTCGATCACATCCGGGTATTTGTTGGCTTCCAGAAGAGAAACGCTTACAAATGCGCAAACTTCCAGACCGAGGGCCTGAGGCTTGACGAGAAGTCTTGAACCGGTTATGACACCGTTGGCTTCAAGTCTCTTCACTCTCTGATGAATTGCTGCTCCCGACACTCCGCATTCCCTTGCGATTTCGAGAAACGGCATCCTTGCATTCTTTACGAGGAATGACAGAATCTTCTGGTCAATCTGGTCAATGTGATAAGATGGCATATTCTGATTATAATTTATAATAGTTTGCAGACGCGAAGTTAGTCACAAATTTTAAATTTGCAACTGACTTCGCGATAAAAATTATAAATTTCAATAGGAATGCCCCGTTTTTGGAGAAAATAGTCTTTGTGCTTTATTTTTTTCTTCTCTTTCGGCCTGTAGGTTCGCTGCCGGCGATTATGTTCTTGCATTCCTCTTCGGTCAGGGCGGATGCATCGGTGCCCTTCGGTATCCTGTAGTTCCCTCCGGCATGCTTTATATAGGGGCCGTAGTTGCCGTTGATGACCTGGATGTCACTTTCTTCAAAGTTTGCGATTATCTTGTGCGCATCCTTGTCTGCGGCTTTGTCTATCAGGTCGATGCAGCTCTGCAGGTCGATATTCAGGGGGTCAGTCCCCTTAGGAAGGGAAATGTTTTTGTCCCCATATTTTATGTATGGCCCGAAGCGTCCCTTCGTGCAGATGACAGGGATGCCTCCGTAGTCCCCGACGGTCCTCGGAAGTTCAAAGAGTTTCAGTGCGTCTTCGAGTGTAAGGCTTTCAATCAGCTGTCCCGGGGCGAGGCTGGCATAGGCCTTGTCTTCCCCTTCGCCTTTCTGTACATAGGCCCCGTATTGTCCGAACCGGGCTGTCACCTGGCGGCCGTCATTGGGGTCAGTGCCCAGTTCCCGGCAGACATGGCTGTATACGTTGCTGTGTATTGTCTCTTCGACTCGCTGGTGGAACGGGGTATAGAATGCGGCTATCACATTGTCCCATTCCAGTTTCCCGGCGGCTATCTGGTCGAATTCCTTCTCGACGCCTGCGGTGAATCCGTAGTCGAGTATCTTGTCGAAGTTCTTCACAAGGTAGTCTGTGACAATCATGCCTATTTCCTGAGGAAGCAGTCTTCCTTTTTCTGCCCCCACGACTTCTGTCCTCTTTGCCGTCCTTATCGTGCCGTTTTCAAGGACAAGGTCTTCCACCGGAATTTTTTCTCCCGGCTTGTCCCCCTTTATGATATATCCCCTTGCCTTTGTCAGGGTGGATATGGTCGGCGCATAGGTTGAAGGCCTTCCTATGCCGAGTTCTTCAAGCCTTTTTACGAGCGTTGCCTCCGAATATCTTGTCGGCGGTGCGGTGAACTTGCATTCTGAAACTATTTTCCCTGCTTCAAGTATGTCCCCCTCATGCATCTCCGGAAGGATGACATCGTCGTCGTCCTGCTGCTGTTCCTCGGAACTTTCCATGTAGAGCCGGAGGAATCCGTCGAAAAGGACCTGTGAGGCCTGCATGAGGAAGTTTTCCTCCATGCCGTCCGCCCCGGCCTTTACGGATGTCCTCAAAATCCTGGCATCGGCCATCTGTGAGGCGACGGTGCGCTTCCAGATGAGTTCATACAGCTTTTTCTCCTGAGGCGTACCCGGGATTCCGGTATTTTCAATATATGTCGGCCTTATGGCTTCATGTGCCTCCTGGGCCCCTTTTGTCCTGGTCTTGTATTGTCTGCTCCTGGAATATTGCTCCCCGAAGTTTTCGCAGATGTATTTCTTTGCAGAGCCGATTGCAAGGGACGACAGGTTGGTGGAGTCTGTCCTCATGTAGGTGATATAGCCTTCCTCATACAGCTTCTGGGCTATGCTCATGGTCTGGCTGACCGACAGCCTGAGCCGTCTTGAGGCTTCCTGCTGGAGAGATGATGTCGTGAACGGGGCTGCAGGTGTCCTTGTCCCCTCCTTCTTGTCAATGCTTCTGACTCTGAATGTGGCACCGATGCATCTCCGTAGGAAGTCCTCTGCCGCATCCGCATCTTTGAACCTGGTGTCGAGAGTGGCTTTGGCCTGCACATTCCCGGGGGTGCCGGCCGGATGGAAGACGGTGTCGGTCCTGTAATACTGCTCCTTGGTGAATCCGATGATTTCCCTCTCCCTGTCGACCACAAGCCTCAGCGCCACCGACTGTACCCGTCCTGCCGAAAGCTTCGGCTGGATTTTTCTCCACAGGACAGGGGACAGCTCGAATCCCACGAGCCTGTCAAGGACTCTTCGCGCCTGCTGCGCGTCGACGAGATTCATGTCTATGTCCCTCGGGTTCTTTATGGCATTGATGATGGCGTCTTTTGTTATCTCGTGGAAAACGATTCTCTTCGTATTTTCCTTCTTCAGGCCGAGTGTCTCGTACAGATGCCATGAAATGGCTTCTCCCTCACGGTCTTCATCGGATGCAAGCCAGACGGTCTCCGCAGCCTTCGCGGCCTTCTTCAGGTCCGCCACCACTTTTTTCTTGTCGTCCGGAATCACATATTCCGGCTTGAAGCTGTCTTTTACGTCAACGCTCAGCGCGTTGTCCTTCAAATCTCTGATATGTCCGTAACTTGATTTGACGGTATAGTCGTCGCCCAGGAATTTCTGGATTGTCCCTGCCTTGGCCGGGGACTCTACAATAACAAGATTTCCCTCCATGTTCTCTGACTTTTCTTGTTTTCGGACTGCAAAGTAAGGATTTTGTTGCTATTTTTGCAAGTTAATGCGGATTGAAAGATTAAAAGACAACATAAAGATATTTTGCAATAATGAAGGACAAGACAAAAAAACGCATAGTCAAGTGGTTCTGGATTCTTTTCAGTGTACCTTTTGCCCTGATTGCCGTGATGCTTCTTCTTGTATGGGCTTTTGCGGACATTCCTTCTTTCGAGGAACTGGAGAACCCGGAGAGCAAGCTTGCGACGCAGGTGATAGCCGAAGACGGGGAAATCCTCTCCACTTTCCATATAGAAAACAGGTCATATGTTTCATATAATGAGCTGTCTCCGTATCTCGTCGAGGCGGCCGTGGCCACCGAGGACATCAGATTCTATGACCATTCGGGCATTGACTTCATCAGCCTGGGCAGGGTACTGGTAAAGACCCTCCTTTTCAGTGACTCGAGCCAGGGCGGCGGAAGTACCATCACCCAGCAGCTGGCCAAGACTCTCTATCCCCGCCAGGACCTGAGCAGCAGGATTCCCGGCTGGTCAAAGGTAAAGATGGTGTGGATAAAGATGAAGGAGTGGATTACTGCCGTGAAGCTGGAGCGCAACTATACCAAGAACGAGATTATAGACATGTATATGAATGCCGTCTTTTTCGGCAGCAATGCATATGGGGTGAAGTCGGCGGCTATGACATTTTTCGGAAAGAATCCGTCCGACCTTACCCGTGAAGAAAGCGCCATGCTGGTCGGCATGGTGAACAAGCCCACCCGGTACAATCCGGTGAGGAATCCGGACAAGGCCCTTGTCCGCAGGAATTTCGTGCTCGGACAGATGGAGAAGGCCGGCTATATCTCGGAGGCCGAGTGCGATTCCCTGCAGCAGCTTCCGATAATCCTGTCATACAAGATGCTGGACCACAATGCCGGACTTGCCCCGTATTTCAGGGACATGCTCCGCAGGACAATGAATGCATCCGAGCCGGACAGGTCGGACTACAGCATCATTGAGGACTATCGCGCCGATTCCCTCCAGTGGGCGGATGACCCTCTGTACGGCTGGCTCAACAAGAATTTCAAGCCGGACGGCAGCAGATACAGCCTGGACAAGGACGGCCTGCGCATATACACGACCATCAACTACAAGATGCAGAAATATGCTGAGGAGGCCGTCGCCGAACATCTCGGGCAGGATCTCCAGGACAAGTTCTGGCGGGACCAGCGCTCCAAGGTGAACAAGCCTTTCTCCAACGACATTGACAAGGCTACGAGGGACAGGCTCATGGCCCAGGCCAGGCGATGGAGCGACCGGTGGCGCATGATGAAGGCCCGCGGAGCGTCCGACTCGGAAATCAGGCGCAGTTTCGGTCAGAAGACGGAGATGAGGGTGTTCTCATGGAAAGGCAAGGGATATATCGATACCGTAATGACCCCGGATGACTCAATCCGATATTACAAGGCCCATCTCCGTGCCGCCTTCATGGTGATGGAGCCGCAGACGGGTCATGTCAAGGCCTATGTCGGAGGACCGGACTACAGGTATTTCAAGTATGACAATATCCGTCAGGGAAAGCGGCAGGTGGGCTCGACAATCAAGCCGTTCCTATATACGCTTGCCATGCAGGAGGGAATGACTCCGTGCGACAAAGTGGTGAATGTGCCGCAGACTTTCATTGTAGGCGACGACACCTGGACTCCGCAGAGTACGGACAGGGATGAATGGATAGGACAGACGGTGACCCTCAAGTGGGGGCTCACCAAGAGCAGCAACAACATATCTGCCTACCTCATGAAACAGTTCGGCCCGCACGCCATGGCGGAGATGATGCGGAAGATGGGCATAACGAGCCATATAGATGAGGTCCCTTCGCTCTGTGTCGGGCCTGCGGACATTTCTCTCTATGAGATGGTGGCGGCATACAACACCTTCCCGTCCGGCGGCGTCCGCATAGACCCTATGTTCGTGACCAGGATTGAGGACAATTCCGGCAATGTGCTTTCCGAATTCAGCAACCGCAAGCACGAGGCGATAAGCGGACAGACGGCATATCTCATGGCCAATCTCATGCAGGGCGTCGTAAACAGCGGCACGGCTGTCCGCCTCAGGTACAAATACGGTCTCCACGGGGAGATAGCGGGCAAGACAGGCACGACCAACGACCAGGCGGACGGATGGTTCATCGGATATACTCCGACAATAACAGGCGGAGTATGGGTCGGGGCGGAAGACCGGCAGGTGCATTTCCAGTCAATGACTTACGGCCAGGGTTCCAACATGGCTCTGCCTATATGGGGAATATGGATGAAGAAAGTGCTTGCCGACGGCACTCTCGGAATTTCCGAGACGGACCGCTTTGTGTCACCTCCGGGCATGCATCTCAATCTCGACTGCGACGGCAGTGACAATGATGCACAGATGACGGAAAGGGACATGGAATCATATTATTTTGACTGATTGACAGATTATGGGAAAATACAGGAATATAGCAGTGATATACGGAAGCGATTCCTCGGAGTGGGAGGTGTCCTGCAGGAGCGGGGAGTTTGTCGCTTCACGGATTGACGGGTCAGAGTACAATGTGTATGAGATATTTGCCAGGTTCGGGAAATGGTCTCTTGTTTCATACCGCAGGATTAATTCCATGCGGGTCATTATTCCGGAACAGGAACGGCCGCAGATAGACAAGACCGATTTTTCCGTGACCGCAGGAGGAGAAAAGGTGAAATTTGATTTTGCCTATATCATGCAGCACGGCACGCCGGGGGAGAACGGCCTGATTCAGGGATATTTTGAAATGCTGTCGGTGCCGTTCAGCAGCTGCAGCTCCTTTGTCTCGGCCATGACATTCGACAAGTTCTCATGCAAGAACTATCTGCGGGACATGGACTGCGTGAAATGTGCGGATGACATGTTCATAAGGAAAGGCGGGGTCCCGGATTCTGGGATTGCATCTGATGCAGTGAAACGGCTCGGCCTGCCTATGTTCGTCAAGCCGACGGACGGCGGTTCAAGCTTCGGGGTGACCAAGGTCAAGACAGAAGAAGACTTCATGCCGGCCCTTGACCTGGCGTTTTCCGAAGGGAAGACTGTCCTTGCCGAGGCTTCGGTGACAGGCAGGGAAATTACATGTGCGGTGTATTTCAACGGCAGAGAGCCAGAGGCTCTTCCTGTGATAGAGATTGTCACTGACCATGAATTCTTTGACTATGATGCAAAGTACAACGGATTCAGTCACGAAATCTGCCCGGCGGAACTTCCACGGGAAACATTCTCATATGTGCAGGATGTGTCCAGGAAGATTTATGGAAGGCTCGGATGTTCAGGCGTTGTCAGGATGGACTATATACTGTCGGAGGACGGGCTGTATTTCCTTGAGGTAAATACCATTCCCGGCATGACGGCAGCGTCCCTTGTCCCGAAGATGGTCCGGACGGCAGGCCTTGACATGACGGAATTTCTGACGACGCTCATTGAAAACAGCGGCTACAACAAATGACAGGGACAGAAGTATGCTGCTGAAAGAATTCATTGCCGGTGCCGTGCCGGCTCTTGAGCCGCTCTACGGGCAGTCGGAAGCCAGGTCAATCGTACTGAATCTATGTGAAGACATCCTCGGGACCAGAAGTTATACGCATATAGTCGAGCCGGATTTTGCCGTGCCGGAAGGCAGGCTCCCCGTGCTTAAGGAGAAACTTGCGAGGCTTGCGGAGGCAGAGCCTCTCCAGTATGTTGTCGGCCATGCCCCATTCTGCGGGTATGATTTCAAGGTCACTCCCGATGTCCTGATTCCGAGGCAGGAAACGGAGCTCCTTTGCCGCAGTGCTATTGATTTTGCCTCCAGGATAAGCCGGATGCGGGTCGCCGCAGGCAGATATGCTGCTCCGGTCAGAATCCTTGACCTGTGTACCGGCTCAGGATGCATTGCCTGGACGCTTGCCCTTTCTGTCCCGGGCTCTGAAGTCACAGGGACGGACATTTCGGAAAAGGCATTGGAAGTTGCCCGCTCCCAGGATTTCAAAAGTTATGTCAAGGCGCATAACATAAAAGTTCCACGCTTTGTCCTGCATGATATTCTCAGCGCCGGCGCTGATGGTGCCTTCGATGCCGGCACTGATGATGTCCCTGATGCATCTGGTGCAGGAGAGGCAGGATTTGACCTGATACTCTCCAATCCCCCGTATGTGCGGGAATCGGAGAAGTCATCCATGAACAAAAATGTTCTGGATTATGAACCGGCTTCAGCCCTGTTTGTCCCGGACGATGATCCCCTGCTGTATTACAGGGCGATTGCCGCCTTTTCCATGAAACATCTAAATCCTGACGGGGCCGGCTTTGTTGAAATCAATGAAGCCTTCGGCACCCAGGTGTCGGAAACATTCGTGTCAGCCGGCTTTCAGCGCACGGAGCTGACAAAGGACCTCAACAACCGCAACCGCATCCTCCATTACTGGAGGTAATCTGCCTTTTTCTGCAAAATTTCAGGAAAATGCCTCCGCGTTCCGCCGTCAGGAATGCGCAGGAGGCCATTTTTGAAAAATATCCGTGTATATTTTCCGTACACGGATATTTTTTTGTCCCTTTGCAATGTCCGGACATGGTCATGTTATTACAAACAAAACATTAAGGTTATGAAAGTTGAGGTTGAAGAAAGACGGGAAGACAGGTTTCATTCCCGTTGTGCGTCCTTGTCCCGGGGACTGATGCCGTTGGTTGCAGCGTCAATATTGTCATTCATGCCGGTATCATGCGAAGAGCTTGACAATGATATCGGAAAGCATTCGCAAGGAGACGGCGACTCGCTTGCTGCCGTGTCCCTGTCGCGCGTGGCGTCTCTTCTGGCAGAGCTTCCGATTGAGGAGGAACAGCTGGCTGAAGTATATGATGCAGTCACTGCGTCTTCTGAAAACGGGTATGATGAAGAATACATGATGAGCGACCTGTTCCGTCTGCCCGGGGCCGGAGTCGGTGACGACAGGCTGCCTGCAGGCACAAAGTCTCCCGTATCCTATCAGCGGCCGATGCGTGATCTGATCATCGGGTATCTGGAATCGGCATCTGCTACAAAAGCCGGCGGAGGGATTTCTTCCGGATACGGTTCCGTCCTGTCTCCCGAGGAATTCGTGTCTGCCCTTGAAAATTCCGACATCCAGATATACTGGCCTTTTTCGGAAAACTGGGACGGGCAGACGGCTCCTGTCATTACTTTTGACCCGATGGACGGGTCCGAGACGAATGTCGGCTATGAGGTTGTTCTCGCTGAAAACGGAGACCGCCTCATAAGGGAAGTGGCCGTAAACGAAAAAATGGCAGAGGAGCGCCCTGTCTGGGTGGTGAACATGAATGATGACAGCGGACACACGTCACTTGAACTTCTCCGCAGGCAGGACCCTGACTGGGGCAGCGGAGGCGGTGAGATTATCGTAGGCATGAATTCCCCGGCATCTCTGCCTGCCCTGCCTTCCCGTTCCGGCGATTCGGCAGGAGCAACCGGCTCTCCGTTGAGGACCCTCGTGCTGAAAGAGTTCACGATGCTGAGGAATTATGACTCATGGTTTGCGGGTGCGTCTGAATTCTTCGTCAAAATGGGGTCTGTCGAGAATTTTACGGCAAGCACCGAGGCTGAGATCAAGCTTTACAATCCGTCTGTGACAGACTTCATGATTGTGGTCAAGCGCAAGAATGTCGGGGTCCCGCAGCCGTTCAATGCCGTCCTTGTGTCTGAATGGACAGATCAGCTTGCCAGCTGTGCCTTCATGATTGTTGAGGACGACGGCGGCACGCGCACTTCCTGGAAATGTACGGCTCTGGTCAGAATAGAATCAAAAAGCTATGGATTTGAACTTGAGATTCCGATAAATTCCAGGGATGACATAGTGTGGCGGGGCCAGTTGAGTTCAAGATATATCCTTGCAAATGACAATGTCACCGGACATTTCGGAGATGTTGACCTTAAATTTCAGATTGTGGAGTATCCTGGAGTGTGACGGCCCGTCTCTGTCACTGGAGTGTGACGGCTGTCCGTCTATGTCATGCCCCGGTGACTGTCATTTCACAGGCGGCGCAGTCAAAGTTCAGGATGAGCCGCCTGCCGTTGTTCATAAGCAGGAGAGGCTCCGGCTTCGTGCCGGGCTTCTGCCGCGGACATAGTCCGAGCTCATGCCTGATGCAGTATTTAGTCCGCATCAGTTCCGCTCCGGCAGGATGTTCCTTTTCGTAGGCCATGCCTTTTATTTCCGCCCCGAGGCTCTTGTACAGGGCGTATGCGATGCCATTGGATATGTTGTCCTTGTATGTGGCTGCGGCATGCACCGGGGCGCATGGCATGCTTCGGCCCTTGTTCATCAGCGGCCGGCGCATGCATGGCATTGAATCAAGTCTTTCAGCCAGCTGACGTCTGATGTTGTTCAGCGCGGAAGAAGAAAGCAGCGGCATCTCGCCGGCATTGTCCGTGTCAATTGACTTAACATGGAATGAATAGCAGCCGCTGTGTCTTGAAAGCTGTCCGGCAGCCAGACCGAGCATCCTTTCCTTGTTTTCGGCGGCTGTATTCCCGGCGGCAAAGCGGGCGGAGATTTTTCTCCCGTCTTCGCTTTCCGCGGTGACATCCGATGAAAAACCGGATTCAAGTCTGCGGAAAATGATATGGAGGTCTACCCTGATTTCGCGGACAGGCGGGCATTTTTCCATTTCTTTCTCAAAGGCTGAATCCAGATTCCTGTATAGCCTGGCCCCGACATGCAGCCCGGGAATTTTCTTGCACCTGACCTGCAGGCCTTCGCAGATGTCTCCCCTGAAGCCTGTGACTTCACTGCCGGATACAAATGCAAAGCCGTCCCCGTTCCTGAGCACCAGTCCCTGCATGCCTTTTGCCGGAGTTATTCTCAGCAGAGTCTTTTCCCTGTTGATGTAAGATACTGTCCCGATTTCTTCCCCCATGGATTTGGCTGCATCGGCGGAATTCCATTTTCCTCTTTTCCCGTCGATGAACAGGTCTGTGTAGCCCCTGTTGAATGTCTTGCCGACATCCGGAGTGAAACCGCCTGAAACTGTCCCGAATGAAGCGCGGCAGTATTTTTTTCCGTCCGCCAGCTTGTCCATTTCGGCTGAATATGCCCGCACTGAATTCCTTACATACGAGATGTTCTTCAGCCTGCCTTCTATTTTGAAGGATGTGATGCCCGCTTCGGCAAGGTCTGACAGCCTGTCTTTGAGATTCAGGTCCTTGAGGGACAGGAGCGGCCTGTCTTTCACCAGAAGTTTTCCCGAGCTGTCGAGCAGGTCGTATCTGGACCTGCATGCCTGGATGCAGGCTCCTCGGTTGGCACTTCGTCCGGCGAGCATTTCAGACAGATAGCATTGTCCGCTGTAGCATACGCACAGGGCCCCGTGCACGAAGAATTCAAGTTCGCAGCTGACGGCTTTCCTTATCTTTCTTATCTGCTCCAGCGACAGCTGGCGTTCGAGCACGAGCCTGGAAAAGCCCAGCTGCTCGTAGAAGACCGCGTCTTCCGGAGTCCTTATGGCGCATTGCGTCGATGCATGAAGCGGCAGCCTTATGCCCTCTTCGGCTGCAATGGTCACAAGCGAGAGGTCCTGGACGATGACCGCATCCGCGCCGGCCTCTTCGATTTCATGAAGAAGCTTTCTGGCCCTGTCTGTCTCGCTGTCGTAGAGAATGGTGTTGAGGGTTATGAATATCCTGGCCCCGAATCTGCGTGCGTATCCGCACAGCCTTGAAATGTCTTCAATCCCATTGCCTGCCGCCTGTCTTGCCCCGAAGGCAGGCCCGGCAATATATACGGCATCGGCACCGCAGTCTATTGCCGCAATGCCGATGTCACAATTCCTTGCAGGAGCCAGAAGTTCCAGCTGTCCAGGCATCAATTGCATCCCAGTGCTGTAATCTGTGCTTTGGCAGTAGAGCCGTATTTTGCATGCCCGGCAATCTTCTGGTAGTATCCGCATGCCTTTGCCTTGTCGCCGGCCTGCTGTGCAAGAACAGCTATGGTATAGTAGATGTCATTGACATTCTTTGCATTAGGGCTGATTGCGACATACTGCTCATAGTAGCCGATGGCATCGGCAGGGCGGTTGAGCTTCATGGCAGCATTGCCGGCAAGGTACATTGCATTCGCATTTTCCTTGCATTCATTGGACTTGACGGCTGCTTTTATGCACTCTTCGTATTTCTGGGCCTTGAGGCAGCTCTGTGCAATCCTGAGATAAAGATTGGAAAGCTGCTTTACAGCCTGTCCTTCCTGTCCGTGTCTCATTGCTGCCGTAAGGTTCTGCTCGGCCTCTGCTACTTTTCCTGTCACGCTGTATGCCATTCCGAGCCTGAGCAGGGCGGTGCCGTTGGTGGAGTCAAGCGCCACAACCTGGTTGTAGGCCTCGATTGCACCGGCATAATCCTTGGCAGTGAGGAGGGAGTTGCCTTTCTGCATGTAGATCTGAGGTATGAGTTCTGATGCCTCGGCCACTACTTCCGGATTGTTCCCGAAGGCCTGAGCCTTGTCTATTGTATTCTGAAGCTGGACAAGTGCGTTGGCATAGTCCTCGTTTCTGATCATGTCCTGTGCGGAAGCAAGCATTACCTTAGGTATGATGTCCTTGCAGTCGTTCACAAGTCCTGCACCCTCTTCTCCGCATGCTTCTCCCATGGTAAGGGCTGCCTCAAAATAAGCAAGTGCAGTGGCGTTGTCCCCTGTCTGGAGGGCTTCTGCTCCGCCGTTATAGTTTTCTGTTGCCTCTGCCATGTCCTGGGCTACGGCTGCTGCGGCTGAAAGAAGAGTTGCCGCCAAAATGAGAAAAAACTTTTTCATATCAGTATTGATTATGTTAAATATTTCAAAATGTTGAATATTTCAAACAGACACATTATTGCAAAAGTAGTAATTTTTTATCTTAATTTTGTCGCTCATATTATAAATATGATGAAAAAGCCATATTTACTGACAATTTCTGCTGTTGTCCTGTCCTTTTTGCCGGTTTTGTCGGACGGACAGGAACTTCCGGTTCTGCCAGATGACCCGGGGATATCCCGGATTGTCCTCCCGGACGGAATTACGTGTTATCTTGCCGAGAATGAATCCGTGAAGGGAAAAGCTGATTTTGCCCTTGTGCGCAGGGGCTTCGGCGCTGATGAGTCCGTTCGCCAGCTTGATTCCCTGCCGCGCCTCAGGTCAGTGGCTCCAGCTTCTTTCCTGCGCTCCGGCTATATATTTTACGGAAGGCGCGGATATGCAGTCCCGGAGGGGGACGGAAGCGTCGTGCGTTTTGACAATGTGCGCCTCAGGGCCGGAGAGGCCGTGACTGACTCCCTGCTTCTGGTCATTTTTGACATGATTGACGGCCGCGGGAAGCCGGAAGACGAGGCTATAGTCATATCCGGAGACATAGACAGGGATGCGATGCATGCCAAGCTCAGGCTCCTGTCCCTCATGATTCCGGCTTCAGATTCTGTGTCTTCTTCAGATCCTGTCCATTCCTGTGATTCTTCATCCGTTCCGTCCCCGTCCGTTCCTTCGGGGGGACTTTGTGTCCGCTCCGGCACAGGAGTGTCCGCACTGGTAAATATTGATTTCAATGCGGGGGAGATCCCGGAGAGATACAGGGGAACCGCTCTACCGGCAGTAAGTGCCAGAATGTGGGAAGAATTGAAATTTGTCCTCGAAGACAGGATCAGGACAGCCATGGAGTCTGCTTCCGTTCCCGTTGCGGATCTCAGGATGTCGTACAGAGGATTCCCTGATGGAGAAAGACATGAGAATTACTGCATTTCAGTGATGACGTCGCCCGAAGATTCGTCTCTGGCCCGCTGCATTCTGGATTCCGTGCTTTTTTTGTCCGGCAAGGTGACCATGGAGGAATACCGCCAGGCAAAGTCGGCGGTCGACATGGCCGGCAGGCGCAGGGCGGTGAAAACTTTTGTTCCCGACAGCGGGTATGTGAAAAGATGCGCCGCATCTTTTCTGTACGGTTCATCCCTTGTCTCCGACAGCGGGAAATACAGTTTCTTTGAAAAAAGGCTGCTGCCGGATTCGCTTGCGCTCGGATTCCTGAATGACTTCGCTTCGGGGCTGCTGTCAGGGACGGCCTGCGGCAGGCGCCCGTTGAGCGATTCGCTTCCTCGCCGCGGGCTTGTCAATCTTGCGGATACACTCCTTTTCCCGGTGCCTTCGGAAAGGTGCGGAGTGCGCATGAGCAGGCAGGACCAGTCAAGCGGGAGCCGCGTATGGACTTTCGCAAACGGAATCAAGGTGGTCTACAAGCAGATGCCAACGGACGGCATGATGTATTATTCTTATGTCCTGAAAGACGGCTATTCCTCGATGAAGGACATGCGGGACGGGGAAGGCGCGTTCCTTTCCGACATGCTTCCTCTCTGTTCGGTGTGCGGCCTCAGCGGAAGGGAATTCAGGACGCTGCTTGCCGTCAACGGGATAACGATGCAGACGGCCGTGTCCCTTAATTCGTCCCGGATATCGGGCTCGATGCCGTCGGGACGGCTTTCCCTGCTCATGAAATCTCTCCTTGCCCTCACCAAGTCAAGGTCTCTTGACAGGCACGCATGGCAGATGTACATGGAAGAGGAACGCATCAGGCTTCAGGCAAGATACGGCTGCTCCCGGGAGAAAATGTTCGCCATTGACAGTCTGATGAACGGAGAGGACAGGTATTCCCCGTTCAAGTCTGCCGAAAATCTTCATGAGGATCTGCCTGAGCGGGCAATGCCTTTTTTTGACAATATATTCTCGAAGTCAGACGACGGCCTGTTTGTCCTTGTCGGGGACATGTACGAGTCGGATGTGCGCAAGCTTCTCCAGCAATATATGGGAGGGTTCAGGACAATCGGCAGACGGTCCTTGAGGTCGGCCGTGTCATGCCAGACGGCGACGGGGGAGTCCACATATTTTGTAAAAGGCAAGACTTCCGGCATAGACATCACTATGACTTGCGGACTTGTGCTGAATCCTGAAAACTTCATGGCTTCCCAAGTGGCGGCAATGGCCCTTGAAGACGCTCTGGCTGACGCTGTCTATGGCTCAGGCATGTATGTGACCGCAAGGAACAGATTCGCGGTGTATCCCGAGGAAAGATTCAGTGTCTTCGTTTCGGCGGCCTACGCCTCTGAGAAAGGCTTGCCTGCAGATGTCGGGAGAGACAAGCTCGTCATGGCCCTTATGCGCATGCGTCTTGCCGCCTCCGGGCTGTCGGATTCCGGTCTGGATGAAGAGCGTCTTGCCCTGTACAAGGCAATGCTGTCAGACCGCTGGGCTTCACTCCAGGACCGTCCGGAGTACTGGCTGTCCGTGATATCGGGCCGGTATGCCGGAAGAAAGGACCTGCAGACGAGGTATCAGGAAAACATAGACGCCGTTGATGCGGAGACGGTATCCGGCATTCTTTCCGCACTTGTCGGCGGCGGCAGGCTTGAGTATGTGACAAAAGGCAAAAATGCGACAAAAGGCAAATGAACGGACATGGTGCAATAATCCAGATAGATGACTGTCTGGTGTCGGAAGAGATTCTGACGGAATATTTTTCCTGTGACTACGGACGATGCAGAGGGTGCTGCTGCATCATAGGAGACAGCGGGGCCCCCCTGCTGGAATGCGAACTGGAGCCGATAGAGAAGAATTATCCCGTGTTTTCGCCTCTGATGAGGCAGGCCGGCCGAGATGCTGTCGGCGACAAGGGATTCTTTGAAATCGACATGGACGGGGATATGGTGACTCCGCTCGTCCCCGGCAGCGAAGAATGCGCCTATACCTGTTTTGACGGTGAGGGGAATTGTTTCTGCTCCATGGAGAGATGCTGGTCTGGAGGCAGGACGGATTTCCGCAAGCCGATATCATGCTGGCTTTATCCGATCCGGGTGTCCGTGCTCGGCAACGGCATGAGGGCCCTCAATCTTCACCGCTGGGACATCTGCCGCGATGCCTTCGCCAAAGGGCGCAGAGAAAAGGTCCGCGTATTTGAATTTCTGCGCGAACCCCTTGAACATTTCTTCGGGAAAGAATTCTATTCGGCACTCGAGGAGGCGTCAAGAATCTTTACCGCGAGGTCATAATCTGCGGCGTTGACTTTCAGCTCAATGTTGTCTAAAACGGCGTTGAGTACCGGATAGGCTGAAGATTCGCCGAAGACAGCGGATTCGATGCCGCTGTCCTTGAGCTTTGCCTGGGCGATGCTGGCTCTCATCGGGTCGTCGAATTTGGCGACGGTTTTCAGATTGTCTTCCATATCCTGCTGTATTAGGTGTTTGACTCTGAAGTATTCTGACTCTGAAGTATTCAGGCGTTTGACTCGGATTCTCTGTTTATTTTGAATTCCAGGCCGCCTGCAATCCTTACCACATCTTTTCTAAGTCCTTCTATGACAGTTTTCCCGTCCGGGAAAAACGAGAATGTTATCCTGTCCTCGAACATTCTTGCCAGTCTTCCGGAAGTCCTTGCCTGGCGGAAAGTCATGTTGTCCGCCGCATCAGTTTCCGGGACATATCCCAGTTGCTTCATATATCCGGAAATGACATCCCGCTCCGCCGTCTTTCCTTCCTCGAGTCCAAGTTCCCTGCGTGCAAACCCCACCTTGGGGTAAACCGCAGCAACGAGGGCAAACAGGACGGCTATCTTCCACAATGCATCCGTGCCCTCCCTGAACAGGGAATTCATGTCCCAGTCCGCAGCTCCGAACAGAATGAGTGCGAGCAGGACTGCGGTGAAGAATATGGCAAAGCAGACAAAATATTTAAGGCTTCTCACTAAGTATCTCATATTACAAATATAGTCATAATCCGATATTTTTGATTATGTTTGTAGCGATAATGACAAAATTAGTTTTATCAGTAATACCAAACAATAACTTTTAGTGATATAAAACAATAATTTGTGCCATGGAAGAAAAGAGAATTCCTGAAAATCCAGGTACCGGGAACCTGAAGAAGATAATGGTTTTGCTGGCAGTTGTGGCCGTCGCCCTTGCCGCAGCCCTTGCATACATCTGGATACAGAAGTCGTCGCTTGTCAATGAGCTCAACCTCGAGAAAGAGGACCTTACCGCCCGGATGGTTGCACTCCAGAACGAATATGCATCACTGTCTTCCGACTATGACAGCATCAATCTCCAGCTGGACTCGTCGAGGGAGGAAGTCTCCCAGCTGATTGAACGCATAAAAAAGACCGATGCCACCAACAGGGCCAAGATGAGGCAGTATGAGAAGGAACTGGGAACCCTCAGGAGCATAATGAGGAACTATATAGTACAGATAGATTCTCTGAACACCCTCAACCAGAAGCTCACTGCAGATGCAGCAGCAGCCCGCAAGGAGGCGGCCGAAAGCAGGAGGCAGACCGAAGAACTCAGCAAGACGGTCGAGGACCTCACCGGGCAGGTGGCGGTCGGTGCCGTCATCAAAGGCCGCGGCATCAGTCTTGAGGCATACAACGCATCAGGCAAGGTCACGGACCGCAGCAGCCGAACGGTGCGTCTGGTGACCACGCTCAGCCTGGTCGAAAATGACCTTGCGCCAAAGGGTCCTGTCCGCGTGTATATCAGAGTCAAGGGCCCTGACGGCATACTCCTGACCAACGGCACGCAGAAGACATTCGAATTCAACGGGGAACCGATGATATGTTCGGCGTCAAGGGAAGTGGACTACCAGGGGGCCGAAGTGGAAATGACTGTCTATCTCAATGACATCTCGGACTATGTCAAGGGAATTTATACGGTGGATGTCTATACGGAGCAGTCTCTCCTCGGTTCTGCGGAACTGATGCTCCGCTGATGTCGGATGATTAGCCCGGGTCCTGCGTCATGGTATATGTCCATGTCCCGTTCTGCGGAAGTTTCTGCACTTACTGCGGATTCTATTCGGAGACTATGGCGTCTGCCGGGAACTGCATCGGCCCTTACTGCCGGGCTCTCGAGGGGGAAATCCGGCTGAGGAAAGATGAAATCCTCGGAGCGGACAGTCCGGACACATTATATATAGGCGGCGGCACTCCTTCAGTGCTGCCGCCTGATTGTATAGGCAGTATCGCAGAGGCTTTGTATGCCGTGCGTGGAAGAGCAGGCTATGAAGAGTTTACCGTTGAAGTCAATCCGGAAGACATTGCCGAGAAAGGGCTGCCGTATGTCAGGGCGTTGGCCGCGGCGGGTGTGGACCGCATAAGCATGGGTGTCCAGTCCCTTGATGACAATGTCCTGAAATGGATGAACAGGCGTCATGATGCGGCAACGGCGAGGCGGGCATACCGGATACTCAGGGAAGCCGGCATAAGCAATATAAGCCTGGACCTGATATTCGGGATATCTTCCATGCCGGACAGAATCTGGCTGTCTTCCCTGAAGGAAGCGGCGGATGGCCTGGGGACGGGGTTTCCTCCGGAACACATATCTGCATACCAGCTTTCTGTTGAGCCCGGAAGCGTCCTTGGGCAGCTCGTCAGTTCGGGAAAGTATGCCGAGGCTTCCGATGTCTGCTGCAGCCGGCAATATGACATGCTGTGCGGCTTTCTTGCTGAAGCAGGCTACAGGCATTATGAGATCTCCAACTTTGCATTGCCGGGACATGAAGCCAGGCACAACAGCGGCTATTGGACGCATTCCCCTTATGTGGGCCTCGGACCTGCGGCGCATTCGTTCTCGTTGTCCGGAAGACGGCGAAGCTGGAATGTCTCTTCGCTTTCAGGCTATCTGGCGGCTTCCTCGGAGCGGCCGGACCTGCTTCCTGACGGAGCCCCTGTCTTTTCCGGAGGCCACGAGATACTGACAGACCGGCAGCTGGCTATGGAGAAAATCATGCTCGGACTGAGGACAGACACCGGTGTGGATGAAGGGTATCTCCGTGAAAATACGAGGGCCGGAGCTGTGGACCGGGCCCTTGAGTCGGGAAGCCTCTGCCGCAGCCGGTCATGCCTGCGCATTCCCGAGGTCCGTTTCTTTGTGTCTGACAATATAATAGCGGAGCTCTTCTGAAATTTCAGGAGAACTTCCTGAGGTTCTCCGGAGTGGGCGGAAGTCCGCGCAATTCACATTTTTCCTCCGGGGTCTTTGCTGCAGGAGCAATGAGCCATATCAGGAGATAGGCCCAGAATCCGGCAGATCCGCAAAGCAGGGCGATGACAAATATTATCCTTACGAGGGTAACGTCAATATTGAAGTATGTGGACAGTCCGGAGCATACACCCCCGAGCTTGCCGGCATCCGTGTCTCTGAAGAATTTTTTCTGCATAATCCGTCATTCTGAATTTTCAATAAATATACAGGGATTTTTCCATATATGCAGATTTTTTCCCATTATAAATTGTGTCTGATTGTTTTTGCTTAATTTTACATGGTGATATAAAATTGACAGACATGTCTGAAATCCATTACAGAAGAATAGGGCGCCTGCGGGAAATCATGTCTGAAAAAGGCTGGGACGCAGTTGTTTTCTCCGGGTCCGACCCTCATGGCAGTGAATATCCGGCATCGCGCTGGAAGCAGGTGGAGTGGCTGTCCGGGTTTACCGGGGAAGCGGGACAGCTTGTCGTGACACTGGATCAGGCCGGACTGTGGACAGACTCCAGATATTTCATACAGGCTGCGGAAGAATTGTCGGACAGCGGCGTGTCTCTCCACAAGACCCGTGTGCCGGGGGCTGTGGACATTCCGGAGTGGCTTGCCCGACATGCGGGTACGGTCGTTCTTGACGGAACGGTATTCACTTTGTCGGAGGTGAGAAAAATTGAAGCGGCCATATCCGGTCCCGTGTCCGATGTGCCTGACCTGATAAATATGATATGGTATGACAGGCCGGCTCTTCCGTGCTCTCCGGTCATTACCCTGGATGATGAGACGACTGGGGAATCGCGGTTTCAGAAAATCCAATGGCTGAGGAAAGTGCTGATCCGGGAAAGTTGTGATGCCATTCTGCTCACGGCTTTGGATGAGATTGCATGGATGCTCAATGTCCGGGGCAGGGACATTGAATACAATCCTCTTGTCCTGTCGTATCTTCTTGTCACGATGGATGACGTCTTCTGGTATGCGCGTAAGGCTGATTCTGACTCCGACCCCGATACCGCAGACAGTTTTGCCGAGGTGACGGCCGACGGGGTCACGATATGCGGATATGAGGATTTGGAGGCGGACCTTCCCGGTATTGTTGCCGGGCTTGCTTCGGGACAGGACGCCCCTCCTCGTATTTTTGTCGATGACACCACATTGAACTTCAATGTCTTCAAGTCAGTGTCAGAGAGTTTCGGAGATGAAAATGTCATCGTGAGGCCTTCTCCGGTGATTCTGAGGAAGGCTGTCAAGAACAGCGTCGAGATACAGGGAATCAGGGAAGCGTTTCTGGTTGACGGGATTGCCGTCGAGAAATTCCTGTTCTGGCTTGATGCGGCACTGGCTTCCGGAACGGCGGTGACTGAACATGAGGCTTCGTGCAGGCTCACTTCGTTCAGGTCTGAGATTCCGGGCTATCGCGGAGACAGTTTCCGCAACATATCGGCATACGGCACTAATGCGGCCCTCCCCCATTACAGTACTCCAGAGCAGGGGTCTGCCGTGATAGAACGCCGGGGTCTGTACCTTGTGGACTCCGGCGGCCAATATATCTTCGGCACTACCGACATTACCAGAACGGTGCCTGTGGGCGAGTGCTCTGCTCTTGAACGCGAAGACTATACGCTTGTATTGAAAGGCATGATTGCCCTTGCCATGGCCGTATTTCCGAAAGGAACACCGGGGTGCAGGCTTGATGCCCTTGCCAGGATGCCCCTCTGGAAGAGCCGCCGCAATTTCGGTCATGGGACCGGCCACGGTATCGGTTTTTATCTCTGTGTGCATGAGGGTCCTCAGGACATCAGGCAGAATCTCAGTTCCCAGGCGCTGCTCCCCGGGATGGTGACTTCAGATGAACCCGGGATATACAGGGAGGGAATGCATGGCGTCAGGCATGAGAATATCCTTCTGTGCGCAGACGACATGACCAATTCTTTCGGGGAATGGCTCCGTTTCGAGACCTTGACCCTCTGTCACATCGACACAGGCCCTGTAGTCCGCGGACTGATGACGCCGGAGGAACTGGAATGGCTGAACGCCTACAACCGCCGTGTCTGTGAGACATTGTCTCCGTTCCTTGAGCCGGAAGTCGTCCTCTGGCTGCAGGAGAAGACAAGGCCTCTGTAAAATGGCTTTCTCCGCAGGTGCCTGTTACCCAAGAAAGTGCATGGCGAAATGTCAGCTTCTCATAAAACATTAAAGGCGAAAACTTAAAAGAAAAGACGGCCCCGGAAGGTCGTCTTTTCTTTTCTTGCATTTATGAAGTCTTGCGTCCTGAAGAGTCTTGTTTCCTGAAGACTCTCGCTTCCTGAGGAGTTTCGCTTCCTGAGGAGTTTCGCTTCCTGAGGAGTCAATTCCCGGCGTCGGAAGACTTCAATGTGATTATCTTCAGATGAGGTTGTGGGCTTCAAGGCAGGCGTTGCATGCGACAACGGTGAAGCCGAGGAAGATGATGGTGGCGAAAATATAGGCAATCACCTTGAGTCTCTTGAGCCATAGCCTGTTGTCCCATCCGATGGTCTGGAATGCACTCCAGAATCCGTGAGTAAGGTGGAACCAGAGGGCTCCGAACCAGATTATGTAGATGACTACATTGTACCATGCTCCGAATGTCAGGGTAAGGAGGGCGTATGGATCTTCAGATTCGGCTCCTGTCCATTCCTTGAGCTGCATGTCTGCCCAGAAGTGGGTGAGGTGGAATGCAAGGATTCCGAGCACGATGATTCCGAGCACTATCATGTTCCTTGATGCCCATGAGTCTGTCCTGGCCTTGCTTGCAACAGCATAGCGGTTATATCCGCCGCGGGACTTGAGGTTGCTTATGGTAAGGATGAAGGCATAGACGATGTGGATGATGAAACCGAATGCAAGCACAGGAACCATTACCGTCACTACAGGAAGGGCCATGAATTCGCATCCGATAGCAAACAATCCGTCAGGCTCTCCGAAACTGCCTGTCATCGAGTCAATTACTGAAAAGAAATTGATGGTGAGGTGAAGGAGCAGGAAGATAATCAGGAAAAGGCCGCTGATACTCATTATGAGCTTCTTGCCGATTGAAGATGTGAAAATGTTTGCCATATCTTTTATCAATAGTTTATACTCATTTTTGACAACAGGTATGCAAAGATATACTCTTTCTTGCAAGTTTCATAATAAATCGATATTTTTGTTTCGATAAAATTAAAAAGAATGAAATACAGGAGAGTGCTGCTCAAGCTGAGCGGCGAAAGTCTCGGCGGACCGTCGGGCAAAGGCATCAGTGAGGAAATGCTTGCCTCATATGCGGAAGAAATTGCTTCGGCCGTCAAGGCCGGGCTTCAGGTGGCCATAGTCATCGGCGGGGGAAATATCTTCCGCGGCCTGTCAGGAGTCGGAAAAGGCTTCGACCGGGTCCAGGGCGACAAGATGGGAATGCTCGCTACGGTGATAAATTCTCTCGGACTGTCCATGGCCATCAAGTCTGCCGGAGTTCCGGCCGAGGTCTTCACTGCGACTCCGATGATGCCTGTGGCTCGGTATTACATGAGGGATGATGCGGTGGCGTTCATGGAAAATGGCGGAGTGGCCCTCATTGCCGGAGGTACGGGCAATCCGTTTTTTACTACAGATTCAGGTGCTGCGCTCAGGGCTCTTGAAATCGGAGCGGATGCCCTTCTGAAAGGCACGAGGGTCGACGGCGTTTATACCGCAGATCCTGAGAAAGACCCGTCCGCCGTCAAATATGAGGATCTTACCTTTGACAAGGCCCTTGAAGACCACCTCAAGGTCATGGACCAGACAGCCTTTGCGCTGTGCCGCGAAGGCAACATGCCTGTCATTGTGTTTGACATGAACGCAAAGGGGAATCTCACCGGACTGATTGAAGGAAGGAAAATCGGCACCCTGGTGCATGTATAGCAGGCATAATCAGGGAAACGCAACCGATAAAGGCAACCGATATAAAACAGACGATACAAATAGAAATTTCAAACAAACAGATTGCATTGCCATGATTGATAAAGCAAAAGAAATCCTCGCATCAGCCAAGACAAAGATGGGTGATGCCGTGAAATTCCTCGAGGAAGACCTCAAGACCTACAGGGCAGGAAAGGCCAATCCGTCGGTATTCAATAATGTTGTCGTTGACTATTATGGCACTCCGACTCCGATTCCTCAGGTGGCTTCCGTCACTGTCCCTGATGCCAAGACGATTCTGATCCAGCCGTGGGAAAAGAAAATGATTCCGGCCATAGAGAAGGCGATTATGGATGCCAATATCGGTCTTACTCCGCAGAACAACGGGGAAAGCATCCGTTGCGTCGTGCCGCCTCTTACTGAGGACAGGAGAAAAGAGCTCATCAAGAAAGTGAAGACAGCTGCCGAGAATGCCAAGATAGTTGTCAGAAACTCACGCCGCGATGCCATAGATGCGCTGAAAAAGGCCCAGAAGGAAGGTATGCCTGAGGACATGCAGAAAGAATACGAGCAGAATGTCCAGAAGGAAACCGATTCCTATGTGAAGAAAATCGACGAGGTGGCTGCCGCCAAGGAAAAGGAAATCCTCACTGTCTGAACAATCGGGAAAGACAGAACAGACGAAGGGGCATGGCTTTGCATGAGTCTGCCCCTTTTCCTGTCATATGTCCGGGCAGTTTCCGTATAGTTGCGTGTTTCCTATTATGTATTTGAATATCTGAAGGATGAAAGGGAAAATGGATGTGCTCTCCCTGGAAAACTGGCAGATTTTTCCGGAAGGCAGGCCTGTACTTGTTGCGGGGCCGTGCAGTGCCGAGTCCGAAGCCCAGGTGATGCGGACGGCGGCTGAATTGAAGAAGTGCGGAGTCGGGGTCTTCCGTGCGGGAATATGGAAGCCGAGGACTCATCCGGGGACTTTTGAAGGGGTCGGGACCCCAGGCCTTGCCTGGCTGCGGAAAGCGGGCAGGGAGCTGGGCCTCAAGGTATGCACGGAGGTTGCGTGCAGGGAACATGTCGAGGCCTGCCTTGAATACGGGATTGACATGGTCTGGACAGGGGCCCGGACGACTTCCAGCCCGTTCATGGTGCAGGAAATCGCCGACGCGCTCTCCGGAAGCGGGATTCCTGTCCTTGTCAAGAATCCTGTAAGTCCTGACATCGAATTGTGGACAGGGGCAATAGAGCGCTTTGTGCGGGCCGGCATAAGGAAACTCGGGATTGTCCACAGAGGGTTTTCTGCTTCGGAGAAGACCAGATACAGAAACAGTCCCGAATGGAGGATTGTCATAGAGATGCGGAGCCGGTTCCCGGAACTTCCGTTCCTGTGTGACCCGAGCCATATCGCAGGTGACAGGAAATATGTGGCGGAAATTGCCCAGAGGGCGCTTGACCTCGGGCTTGACGGACTGATGATAGAATCCCACTGTGAGCCTTCATGTGCCCTGAGCGATGCCGCACAGCAGCTTGCTCCGGATGAATTGGCCGCTCTTATCGGCCGTCTGGTTGTCCGTGAGGCGGATTCGGACAGTTCTGACTACAGGACGGCCATTGACAGCCTGCGGGCAAGGATTGATGCCATCGACGGGGAAATTCTTGCGGCCCTGGCTGCGAGAATGGAAGTCAGCAGGCAGATAGGAGAATGCAAGAAGAAAAGCAATATAGCCATTCTGCAGACATCCCGTTGGGATGCCGTCCTTGAGAAAGTCATATCGGAAGGGAGAGAATACGGATTGCCTGAACATTTCGTCTCGGTGGTCTTCAATGCCATCCATGACGCTTCGGTCCAGGCCCAGAATGATATCCTGTCAGGCAGTTTGTGACGGAAGGAGCGAATCAAGGACTTCAATGAAGCGGATTTCTTCCTCCGGTGTCAGGAAATCTGCCTTTATCGGGGCATAGAACATCCTTTCTTTCAGGACAGAAGGCATTTTCTGCATGTCCGTCAGTCTCTGGCTGTCTTTTTCAGTCGTGACAATTATGGCTGTCGGATATTCCCCGGCAAGTTTTTTCAGGGAACTGATGTCTCCGGCCGAGAATTCATGGTGGTCTCCGAATGAGAGCTGCCGCATTATTTTATATGAGTCGCTCAGGAATCTCATCAGTGGCGTGTCATCGGCAATTCCCGTGAACATTATTGCCTGTTTTGCATAGGCGTATCTCTGGTCGCCCTCCTTGAAGACAGGGGCAAGGGTGTCGTACCGGACTGTAGTAAAGAACAGTGCCTGCCGTTTCCCGTCCGGTGCTGTCCCCGTACAGGTCTCCGGGTCATATTCCCTGACTCCGAGGTCGGCGGCCCATTCTGCCTTTTCTTCGTTCTCCATATAGTACGGGCATTTGGTCACTATCAGGATGTCAGCCTTGCGCAGGCGCTCAGGAAGGTCGCGCAGCCGTCCCGCCGGTATGAGATGGTCCCTGGACACAGGGCGGTTGTAGTTCACAAGGACAATGGATACTGATGGACTGAGGGCCCTGTACTGGAAAGCGTCGTCGAGGATGACAAGGTCTGCAGGCCTGAAGTCTTTGAAAATGCACTTCCTGCCCTTCTTCGATGCCGCCAGTTTTTCCGGATGCCTGAGGAAATCGCATCCTTCCACGCGGTTCTTGTCCACGGCCACGGTTATTCCCGGGAATTTCCTCTTGATCTGCAACGGTTCGTCCCCGAAGAAGGCGGACAAGGTGCATCTGATTCCATTGCCGTCTGCAGCCGGCTCCGCCATGACCTGCTGGAAACCGCGGCTTTTCCTCCTGTATCCCCTGGACAGCACGGCCAGACTGCTTCCGGCCCATCGCGTATGCCCTGACAGCAGCCTTATGAGCATTTCGGTGTGCGGTGTCTTGCCTGTGCCTCCGACTGTGACATTGCCGACGGAGATTGCCGGAATTTCTGCGGAATGGACTTTCCTGATGCCTGAGTCGTAGAGGGCGTGCCTGATTTTCAAAGCAATATAATAGGGGGCGAGAAGTATCTGGTCAAGCATTTTCTTTGGATTTTCATGGCAAATATACGCAGAAGCCGACATCAATGCAAACTTGTTTGCGATTGCCGGGGTGCAGCAGCATAAATGATTTATTATATCCCGTAGACGGATGTTGCCTGAGGGGCGGGGTTGTCTCCCCATTTTTCCGCCACGAAGTCAAGGGTTGCCCGGAGTTCTTCCGGGTCAGTGAGAGTGACGAGCTTAAGCCGGGTCTCCCTGAAGTCCGGCAGACCCTTGAAATAGCAGGACAGATGGCGCCTCATCTCAAGTATCCCGACTTTTTCTCCCTTGAGCTGCAGGGATTTTTCAAGATGCCGCTTGGCGAGGGCCACTCTTTCCCGGACATTCATTTCCGTAAGGAGCTCACCTGTGTCGAGGTAATGCCTGATTTCCCGGAAAATCCACGGATGCCCGAATGTCGCTCTGCCTATCATGATGCCGTCGACCCCGTATCTGTCAAAGGCTTCCCTGGCTTTCTGCGGGGAGTTGATGTCGCCGTTGCCTATGATGGGGATGTGTATCCTCGGGTTTTCTTTCACTTTGCCGATGAGAGTCCAGTCCGCCTCGCCGGTGTACATCTGGCAGCGTGTCCTCCCGTGTATGGTCAGGGCCTTGATGCCGGTGTCCTGAAGCCGTTCGGCCAGCTCTACAATGATTTTTGAGTCTGAATCCCAGCCGAGCCTTGTCTTGACCGTGACCGGCAGTTTGACGGCGTCGACGACCATTTTGGTAATCTGCACCATCTTGTCCGGCTCGCGCATCATTCCGGACCCTGCCCCGCGGCGGGCTATCTTGTTGACCGGGCAGCCGAAGTTGATGTCAATCAGGTCTGCCCCATGTCCTCCGGCAATCTGTGCCGCATTCTCTGCCATCTTCGCCGCCTCGACCATCGCCTCGGGGATGCTCCCGTATATCTGGATTCCTATCGGGGCTTCCGTGTCGCTTGTGACCATTTTGGCGAGGGCCTTTTTCGCGTCGCGTATCAGTCCGTCGGAAGAGATGAACTCGGTGTACATCATGTCCGCCCCGAATTCTTTGCACACTGCCCTGAAGGACGCGTCAGTCACATCCTCCATCGGGGCAAGGAAAAGGGGCTTTTCGCCGAGGTCTATGTTTCCGATTTTCATGTCAGGTCTTTTTCCATGCGTGTCTTTTCTGGCTGCAAAAATACACTTTAAATGCTTATAAGCAAAAATGCTTGCTTGTCCAGAGCCATGAGGTTTTTGACGGTAAATCCCTCCCGCCGCATGCGGCGGGCCCCTCCCGTTCACGAGGCCACGGGCGGCCACGCCGTCAAAAACCTCATGGCTCTGAATGAAAAATTGAATGATTAAAATAGATAATTAACTTATAATTAATCAATTTCTTTATTGATATTGGAGTAAAAATGTTGTATGGTGCCCGAAAGCTGTTGAAAAACCATAAATTCCGGACAACTTTTGGTGAATAATTTCTATATTTGAAAGATTTTGAAAATAAATATTCACTCAATATGGCAAGAAAGATTTCAACAGTCGGTGTCCTTACTTCAGGAGGAGACGCACCGGGCATGAATGCGGCCATCAGGGCCGTGACCAGGGCTTCAATCTACAACGGATGGAAGGTGATGGGAATCTACAGGGGCTACGAGGGCCTCATCAACGACGAAATCGAGGAATTCACTTCACAGAGCGTCAGCAGCACCATCCAGAGAGGCGGGACCATCCTCAAGACAGCCCGTTCGGAGGAGTTCATGACTCCGGAAGGCAGGCAGAAGGCATACGAGAATGTCTGTGCCCACAACATCGACGCCCTCATTGTCATCGGCGGCAACGGTTCCCTCGCCGGAGCCCAGGTCTTCGCACAGGAGTTTGACATGCCGTGCATCGGCATACCGGGGACGATTGACAATGACCTCTACGGCACCGACTCGACCATCGGATATGATACAGCGCTCAACACCATCATGGAATGTGTCGACAAGATCCGCGATACCGCCACCTCGCACAACCGTATATTCTTCATTGAGGTGATGGGCCGCGATGCCGGCTTCCTTGCACAGAACAGCGCGATTGCTGCAGGTGCCGAGGCTGCCATCATCCCGGAGGACAGCACCGACATCGACCAGCTGGAGCAGTTCATCAGCCGCGGTTTTCGCAAGAGCAAGAACAGCAGTATCGTGATAGTGGCAGAGAAAGACGGAGGCGCCATGCACTATGCCGAGCGTGTCCGCAAGGAATATCCGCAGTACGATGTGCGCGTGTCCATCCTCGGCCATCTCCAGAGGGGAGGTTCACCGAGCGCATTCGACCGCATCCTCGCCAGTCGTCTGGGCACCGCCAGCATCGAGGCCCTCAAGGAAGGCCAGCGCAATGTCATGGTCGGCATTTCCAACGACGAGATTGTCTATGTCCCGTTCAGCCGCGCCATCAAGAAGAACAAGCCGATTGACAAGGAACTCATCAATGTCCTGAACGTCCTTTCAATCTGATTGGCTGAAATCAATGAAAACAAGAAGGGACCCGGCAGCAAAAGCCGGGTCCCTTTTGTTTGCTCTGTTTGCTCAATTTATCATTAATCGTAAACGCGGCTGGTGGAAAGCTTTTTTGGACTCCACCGGGCGCGGTTTGCTCGGATATTCGCGCCCGGTGGCATTTTCAAAATGCCGTCTGGCACACTTTTACGGGAAAATCGCGGCCGTCGGATGGCATTTCACATGTCCGCCGGGCGCGATGGAAGAAGTATTTCATGTCTTTACGGCTCCAGATCAGAGATTTTTACCCATCCTTCTATCGGCCTGTGGTATAGTACCATTACCTTCATCCAGGATTTTTCTGCGTGCAGAATATTTGCCATCAGGCCTCTGTTGCACATCAGCTCCATGACCGGGGCATCTTCGTCCGGCTTGTCATATATTCTGACGGCATTGTCCGCTCCGGAGCGGATAATTCTGAAACAGTGCCGTTTTTCGACCCATCCTTCAAATTCCGGAATATACCCTTCGGATGTTGAGATCCATATTTTGTCACCGATCATCTCGGATGTCATCTGTCTCAGCGGGACATTTATACGGATACCTGCTTTGTTGACATTATATGTTCCTATAATTTCTGTTCTTGAGCTGTCGGAATAGACATTTACGGGCTTTCCGTCTGTGGAGAACAGAGTGGCATACGGGCTCTGCCATGTCGGGGGAATGTCCGTTTCTTTCATGTCAATGGAAATGCTGTCAAAGCTGAAGTCAAACATTTCTATATTACAGAAAGATTTATAAACCGGAGCCATTTCCATTTCCTCTTGGGAGATGACAGCCAGACACTTACGGACAGACCTTTCCACGGTGCTCCTTGAGGCGTTTCCGGTCAATATCTCAAAAGTCTCTTTCGGCTGCAATATCTTGTACATCAGTAAATCTCCGGACGAAGAGCCGGATGCCATGTTCCTTTCTGCCAAAATCTGAAAATAGTTCATCCAGTCTCCGCCCGGCCGCCATCGGCAAAAATAGTCTTTGATGTATTCTGCAACGGGACCGGGACTAATGCCCTCCTCGTCCCACCATATCCAGACCGGAATGTCCCGGTTGTTCCTGATGATGCATTTCCCGGTCGTGACGGTGATTTCCTGTGCATGTACACTTGTGCAAATCAGAGTAATGGCCAGTAATGTATTATAGATTCTTTTCATCTTATCTGCATGTTAGTTACATGTGCGTGTGTGACGATGGATGTCTTTTCCCAATGCATGGTATCTGTCGCCTTCCATTCATTTTTAGAGACAGGGGTAAATTTCATGCCCGATTTTACGGTACATACACGGCGCGGTGGAATCTCTTTTTGTCGCAGACTGTTATATATCTGTAAAATACAGGATGTAAATTTCCGCTTTTGTCTTTCTCATACAATTTTCTTCCTTTTATCAGAAATATATCTTTGTCCATACTATTGGGGTGGTATTTGAGGCTCCAGTTTGTGAAACGCATTGCAACTCTCATGGCTGAATCCGGATGTTCGCGCATAAGCGATCCTATTTCACCGGCGTTACCAAGCCTCACAGACTCTTTTGTAACCGGATCAAGTTTGTCAAATGGAGTTGCGAATCCTTCAGATGTCATGATTATCGTGTCTTCGTGTACGCTCCAATTCCCGTTTATAAATGCCTCACCAAAACGGAGATGGTAAACAAATGTCCCGTTTTGATTCAAAATCATGTATTGACCTAGCATATTCCGGTTATACCTGAGAGTGGCGTTTTTTCCGAACTTCAATGGAGTTGCACATCCAGACATCAACATTACTGCAAATGCAATTGAGATAACCCGTTTCATGATATTGAAATTTCTTAATCATCAGATTTATCAAAAAGAACCTGATATTTCCCTATATCAGTACTTAAGGAGTCTGTTTCAGTCAGAAAGATATCCTGCAACTGGTATAAATATTCTTCATCAATATGTATTTTCAGAAACTGTTCGACTTCACTTCTTCTCATAATGACAATCCTGTCCTCATAAAAATCAGATTTGATATTTGTCTTGATTATGAAATATGAAAATGATTCGCCTGCGCTGATGTTTTTAAGAAATGTGGCTCCGATGCAGCCGGGATCCGTCGTCGCATAGTCATACATCAATGCCCCGAAACTGAAATCTCCTATCGGTTTAAAAAAATATTTTGTTATTAGAAATCCGGAATCATGTCCATCAACAGGAACTGTTCCTATCCAAGTCAAATAATCTTCGTCTGAATTATTCGTAATCCGGTATTTCTTCACTGTCTGATCTTGCTTTGTAATCCAATTGAAATTGGAGAATGTTGATGTGTCAATAGATATCTGGCTATGGAATGTCTTTTCAATGATGACATTGTCCAATATCTTTTCAAATGTCTCCCTGTCCTCTTCCCTCACATAATTGTATGTAACGACAATGTGCCCGTCACAATAGGAGTCATACCTGAAGTAGAGCCCGGACCTGACATATTTTAATACTCGCCCTTTATTTCTGTTGATGCCTGAATACAATATTTCCTCATTTTTTTCAGCACAAAAACCGCAGAGTGGTTTTCCTGCATATACCCAGATATAAGCTGCCGGCTTCCGTATAGCTTCTGTATTTCCGTGAGAGAGATTTTCTTCCGAATAATTTCTGTTGAAGATGTATTGGCGACTGAAGGAGCCGTCATGTCCTGTCATGCAGATGGGCGGCTGGATGAAACTGTTGATATCAATGACTATGGATGTCTTTTCCCAATGCAAGGTATCTGTCGCCTTCCATTCATTTCGGGAGGCAGGGGTAAATTTCATGTCTGATTCTTCGTCAAGAGTGAGAACCATTCCGTTCCATAGCAGAGAATCTGACACCTGCTGGCACATTGCTATATCGCAGGCGGTCAGTCCCAAAAATAGAATAATAAACAGCTTCATTTATATATAGTTCTATTTCTATAATTATTTCTTGCTTCTTTGACAACTCGCGATTCGTGCGAATCCTTATTCTATCTGCGGCCAATATTCCGGATTAGCCGGGATTATGTCTGCATATATGAGTCTCCAGTTTCTTTTGTCCCTGAAGAGGGAAGCTGCGTACAGGTATTCGTCTGTTGTAATTTCGATTTCCTTGCGTTCCAGCATGAGGTCGCTGTCATCTCTCATGAAATACAGCCGCAGTTGGAACCCGTCTTTTTCATATACGCATATCCTCATGGGGAAAAGTGCGTCCTGTGCCTGAGGGAGCATCTTCTGCAGCACCCAGGTCTCGCTGAAAGAGTTGTCCGGTACAGTCAACTCAAGTGAGACTGTCTCGTAATCCGGAGTCCCGAACCGGGAGAGGAAGTTCCTGTATTCGATACCTGCAATGTCCTGCAATGCGAGGGTGTTGTCATTGCCATCCAGCATATGGCCTATCAGCAAAGTCCTGAAATAAAAGTCTGAAAAATTGTCAAATCTGAATCTTTCAAGAAATTCTCCGCTGCCCTTTATCCTGTTGCGGACTATATGCTCCTTTGTGTCTGAATGAACGGATGAGGAATAATACTCAAACAGGTTATCGTTTGGAAACTGATGAATGGGCTTATATATGGCCTGAGATCCGTTCCCTTCATTCCGAGGGCTTACCCACCATGATAAAATTCTCCATCCGCTGTCTCCGGACAAGGATGCTATCCATCTCTCAACAGACAGCTTCTTTTCCAGAGTGGTGTAGAATTGTTTTGAATAGAACCGGGTAAGTCCGCACGGATACGAGCTGAATAACTCTTCGTCCCTTACGCAGAAGACATAGAGCCCGGACTTTTCCCAAAAATATATTTTAACCCCGACTTCTTCCATCCGATATAGGTCCAGAATTCCGGCCAGACAAGGAATGTGGTATATGTCGTAGTCTCCATGATACAATATGCCGGACACTTTCTCCGGAAGACCGATGGCATTCATCATCCACGATATGTCCTTCCCGTAGAAATCAATCAGATGAAAAGTCTGTCCGGAGTCTGTTTCAAGAGGATGCATTTCTGAAACCTCATTTACTGCGGTGAGGTCGAAAGTCGGGAAACGGTCATCCCGGCAGCTGGCGGACAAGGTCACCTGAGATAAGGCGAGCAAAAGTGATATAGACTGGTACTTCTTCATGGGTATTCATGTGTCTTATTGACTTTCATTTGGAATGAGATCAGGAACAATGATGATTGCCTCCCGCTCACGGAGTTGCCTGAAGGTCTGTCCAAGTCTCTCATAGTTCATAAGCCTGAAGCCGTCATTTTCCCGAATTATTACTGCATAGTAATACTCGCCGGGATTATCTGTGAATGTGCTGATTGCAGACTCGGAGATGGTGTCAAATTTTTTGTCCATAGCCATGTCTATTATAAATCTGACATTCCTGTTTTTTTCATCCGCGTATGACCCTGACCGCTCAAGGGCGACATCGGGACCTGATTCCTGACGGAATTTCATGATTCGGTTTGGAGAGGACGCATAAATCCAGTAAATATTGTAAATATTCGCTAATAAGTGGTATCCTTTGAATGCAATATATATCAATGTGTCGCTGACAATGAAGTCTGGTCCTATATGATGGAAGATATAGTTCCGATGTTTCATGTCATCCTTGACTGCACTTCGCATGTAAAAGAAATTATTCTTACATGCAGTTTTTTTCATCTTCTTTGACACATGTTCCAAAGACTTTATTTCGCCTTTGCCTTTTCTGGCTGAAGCAGATGGAGAGGCTGCCAAAAGAATGAAGAATAATATGATGATTGTGGTGGTAATGTGCTTCATTATTTTCTCTTTTTTAACGGTGTGTATTGAACGCCTGGTATTACTATACTTTTGCCATTCTTCCTTATAAGCCTTGAAGGAAAATATGGTCCTATAACGACATCATTTTCTTTTATTGTTCCGTAATGTGTCCGTAAGGGGAGTCCTGCTTCTTGTCTCATAAGGTTTTCGTAATGGGTAGCTTGAATTTCAGATTTAACGAAAATTTCATCGCCAATTGTTATCCAAGGCTCATTAACTTTTTCTCCATTTGTAATGTAGTCTTTTCTATGGCTTAATTCATGTCCTAAATCTAGCCAAAGAGGACTTTCCTCTATACCATTCTCTGTCGGTATGGCAGTGCCTGACAAGTCGTCTTTCATATATATGGGGGCTGATATGCCAGATAATACAAGTCCATTCTCCTGTTTATTAGTCTCGTTATTATCGGCAATTTTTGAATATGGATGTATATATGCATCCTTGTCGTTATTGGAAAAATAATTCAACAACTCCTTGCCTGTGTTTGTGTTGTTGCCCAAATCATTTAAAGCATTGAAGATTCCTTCTACGAATGAGCCTTCTTCAGGGGTAATTTCAATATATGATGTGGCTTTTTCTCCAGATGTTTGGTACTGATACAGTTTCCCGTTTTCGTATTTATATGATTGATTATTATAATAAATGAATATCCACATTCCATCCGGGTCAATGAGATTGACCGGATTGTTGCCGCAGTATGCGTAAGGGCTTATCGAGTAGTATTTTTCAGCAAGAGGATCCATGGTTGTCCACCTTCCGGTCCGGGTGGAGAGTAACCTTGCCCCGTAGTCGAGGAGCGGGACGGAGGCAAAGGACTGGTCTTCCTTTCCGTTGAACTTGTATGGCTGGCTTGAAGGGCAGGTGTCAGGGCTGTCTCCGAATGTTTCCCCGAACGGGTAGTATGCGCTGGATTGTATTACGGAGCCGTCTTCGCAGGCCACGGCCCTGACGCTTCCGAGGTGGTCGGAGAAGAAGAAATGGTATTTCCCGTTATGGATGTAGCCGCCTTCGAAAAGTATGCGGTCCACTTTCCCGTCTGTTCTGACGACATTTGCGGTGTAATCAGTGACCGATATGGCACCGTCGCTGCCTGTTGCGGTCACCCTGAGTTTCCTGCCGTCAGCGTCATAGAGGTAACGGGTTTCTGCGCTTCCGTCTTCGGTGACTATGGAGAATGACTGTGGCAGGTTGAGCAGATTATATGAGACGGATGCGATTCCTGCAGTGAGGTCGGAAGTCAGATTCCCGTTGGCATCGTAAGTGAAGTCCTCCTGTGAGGTGGATTGCCTTGCTGTTTTTCTCCTGAGGGCTCTGTTCCGCGCAGTGCCGGAGTCTGTCACTGCCGAGAGTCTGTTCCCGTCATATTCCATTGACAGGGCTTCTACAGGACGGGAAGGATTACCTTCTGTTCCGTATCTTGTCAGAGAGAGAATGTTCCCGTTGGCATCGTAGGAATATGCCGTGCTGAAATTCTCTCCGTCAGGATCTGTACTGATGTATTCGGCTTCGGTAAGTCTCGTGAAGCCGTCGTAGGAAAAGTTGTAGCCACCGGCGTGTCCGCCTCTGACGCTCCAGTCCAAGGCGGAAATGCCTCCGTCAAATCTCTGCGTGTTTGACAGTGCCCCTTCGCGGGTGTCTTCATGGTAGAATCTCATGGAGAGGATGTCCCCTTCCGATGTCTTGAGCCAGGATCTGATGTTGTATGAGAATGCCGTTGCCAATTCAGGGTTCCCGTTCCGTTTCTCCGAGGCGACACGCCCGAGCAGGTCATAAGACAGGTCTGAGACGGTCACCGGCTCGTCTTCGTCCAATTGGTGAGCGACTGTAAGCGGTCTGTCCATATTGTCGAAAGAATATGTGGAGGTTTCAGCAAAAGAGGAATCTGTATCCGAATGATGCTGAATCCTCTTGAGCGGCATCCCTGTGAATGAGTATTCTGTGGCTTCTGTATCCCATCCTCCGATATGATTCATGGCGCGTGTCTGGACTGTCC
>JADIMJ010000129.1 GCA_017694835.1 Candidatus Cryptobacteroides gallistercoris | reverse complement strand
TCCAGGAAAATTATTTCAGGGTCATGGATCATGGCGATGCTGAACGCCAGTTTCTGCTTCCACCCAAGAGGAAGCGACCCGGCAAACTTGTCCCTTTCCTGCCGCATATCCAGCATAGAGAGCAGCGTGTCCGTCTTTTCCTTAATCTCCTTGTCCTTGAGTCCGTAGATTCCTCCGAACAGGCGGATATTCTCCCTTACGGTCAGATCCGGATAAAGGGAAAACTTCTGGCTCATATATCCGATACGGCGCTTGATCTTTTCCTGCTGCGTATTTATGTCATACCCTGCCACCGTCCCTTCTCCGGATGTCGGCCGGCTCAACCCGCACAGAATCCTCATGGCCGTGGTCTTCCCTGCCCCGTTCGCCCCGAGAAAACCGAAAATCTCACCGCGGCGGACATTGAAACTGATATTGTCCACTGCCGTAAAATCACCGAACCTTTTCGTAAGATTCCTTATTTCCACTGCATCTGATACCATCATACGGATATATTATTGACAATCAATTATGGGAAAGCCACATGAAACAGTCTTCCACGCCAGGCCTTATCTCCCTGGCGGTACAGTCGTCAAATCCTGCGTCGGCGAGAGTTTCAAGTATCCGCTCCCTGCCGGTCACTTCAGGATCGTAGGTCAGATGATGGGAGTCTCCGAACGAAAAACAGCTGATGACGCCTTCGGTACCTCTCAATATCTTCAGTACCGGATACATCCTGCTCCCTTTCACGGCAAGCAGCCTGAACGGGAAGCCCGCAGTGATTTCCTCCGGAGAGCCCATACCGATGACGGAGCCATCCCTGATCAGAGCGAGCCTGTCGCACCGTGCCGCCTCGTCCATATACGGTGTAGAGACCAATACGGTGACTCCGGAGGCCCTGATCCTGGAAAGCATGGCCCAGAAATCCTTACGGCTGACGGCATCGACTCCTGTAGTAGGCTCGTCCAGGAAAAGCACCGACGGTTTGTGGACAAGTGCACAACAGAGCGCAAGTTTCTGCTTCATACCTCCGGAGAGCTTGCCTGCCCTACGGTCTGCGAAAGGCTCTATCTGGGAGTATATTTCCTTGATATTCTCATAATTGTCCTTGACCGTAGTACCGAACAGAGTAGCAAAATAGTCCAGATTTTCCTTAACGGTAAGATCCTGATACAGAGAAAATCTCCCGGGCATATAGCCGATAATCCGCCTCAGTCTGGAGCAGTCCTTCACAATGTCGAGACCGCATACCGTGCCTGTGCCGGAATCCGGAAGCATAAGGGTCGTCATTATCCGGAAAAGTGTCGTCTTGCCGGCTCCGTCAGGACCTATCAGGCCGAAGATTTCACCAGGCCCGACATGCAGGGAAATGCCGTTGAGAGCATGCACGTCCCCGTAACTTTTGGATATGCCTTCTATGTCTATCGTATTGTTCATATCATGATATATGCGTACATTCCGAGACGGAGCCTCCCGTCATTGCGTACGGCGACTTTCACTGCATATACCAGATCGGCCCTTTCGTCCCTTGTCTGGATATTTTTCGGAGTGAATTCGGCCTCATCGGAAATCCATGTCACTGTACCTTCGTAACTGTCAGGATTTTCCGTACCGTCGTCAGGAATCACCCTGACTTTGTCACCGACATGCAGAGAGGCCAGCTGCGATGAAGAAAAATATGCCCTTACATAGAGGTTGTCCATATCCGCTATCTTGAACAACTGCCTTCCTGCCGTCACGCTCTCCCCTTCTTCGGCATATTTTTCCAGGACTGTACCCGATACAGGGGCCGTTATCCTGCATTTACGCAGTTTGTCCTCGGTCTGGGCGATCTGGACATCTATCGTGGCTATCTCGCATCCGACACTCTCGTTGTTCTGCCTGTAATTCTGTTCTGCCGCAGCAATCTGTCCTTGAAGAATCCTGATTTCAGACTCCAGGTCATCTACCTGCTTCTGCGTTCCGGCATCTTTTTCCAGAAGGGACTGCGAGCGTCTGAGTTCGGCACGCAGATTCTCCAGTCTGGCATACTGCGAAGCCATCTGGCATTCTATGTCGGTCAGCTTCGCCTTTGCGCTTTCTTTTCTGGTGACGAGTTCTTCCCTCTGCAGGAAAGTCTGGACAGAATCTATCTGTCCGGCCTTATCTCCCGCAGCAAGCCTGTCACCTTCCCTGATGCCGAAACTGATGATCCTCCCGCTGTTCTCGGCCGATACTGTCACTTCGGTCGCATTAACCTGCCCGCAGGCATCGAACTCCGGCTCTTTCATTCCGCATCCGGCTGCGGACATCAGAGCCGCTGCGGACAACAACATATTGATACTGGACCTTTTCATTTCATCTGTTTTTTAAATAACGTCAGTCCGACGGTTTCATTTGACTATAATTCCGGGAAGTCGTTTCAAACAACTTCTGATATTCAATACTCTGTCCTATCGACAGGCATACCGTACCCGAGGCAGTTCTTCAAGTCATATACGGCCATCAGCAACTGTATCCTGTGGATTGACTCCGCAACTTTCGCATTATATTCATCATCAATCCTGGACATCAGGTCATTCATCGTAATGACTCCGTTACGGTACTGTTCTTCGCCGGAAGATCGGATCGACTCCCGCAGGGATATTATTTTCCGGTCTTTCTCAAGCAGTGCCTTTGCCTTGTCTACCGCGCTTCTCATCTGTACCGCATCAAGCCCGGTGTTGAACAGGAAAGTCTCCCTGTCGGACTCTATCTTCCTCATCTGCGCATCGAGTTTGCGTCTTTCGTCTTTTCTGGTATAAAGCGCCCCTATATCCCACGACATCTTCACCCCTGCAGTCCAGTATGGCTGGAAAGTGTTTTCCAATATGTTCAGCCCCGGACGGCCGATGCCGCCCTGAAGGGAAAGGCTGAATTTCGGGGATATCTTCGCATTGAGCTGGCGTATCATCGCGTCCTGCTGCCGGATCTGGGCATCATAAAGCCCGATTTCAGGCCTGGATATTTCCTTTCCGGACAACCACCCGCAGTCTGCGTCAGGGACAACGAACTCTTTCCCTTCAAGACTGGCCCCGGTAAGCTTTTCAAGCATCTCCACATAAGTCTGCCTGTCTTGCATCAGTTCTTCGCGCTGCTGTTCACAGTTCAGGATATTGACCTGTATCATCTCGAGGTCCGACCTGTATGCCGTCCCGTTTTCGATGCACGCCTGCGCATGCCTGGCATTCCTCTGCAGGCTTTCCTCCAGTATGGCGTTCTGTTGCAGCTGACCGTCATAGAGCAGTATCCCGAGAAATATTTTCTCGACCCTCTCATTTATTGCATACAATGACACTTCAACCTGCTCTTTCTGCACCTGCGCACCGGTTCTGGTCACTTCTTTCTGGCGTCCGGACACACCTCCGTCCCAAATCGTCTGGCTGATTTCCCCGACCAGGGAGTACTGGTCATGCGGCAGGTCGAACGAGAACCCGGGGATATCGAACGGCATCTCGACCACATCCGACTGGTATGCAGCCTTGCCCGAAATGCTCAGATGAGGCAGCCAGGACTTCGCTATGCTTGCGACCTCATAATGCGACGCCTCTTCAATAAGGTTCAGCTGCCGGATCTGCGGATAGTTTTCCCGCGCCATTTCCATGCACCGGTCAATGGTCACCTGCGCCTGTGCCGGTGCAGACAGTATCAGACCGGGCAACAGTGCGACGAAAATATGTGTCAGTCTCCTTCTCATTGTATTTTTCCGTAAAGTCTGTATCTTATCAGCGCAATGATTTCCGCCTTCCTGTTTTCGAGAATTCCTTTCAGAGTGGTTTCATCCGGAACAGGGGCAGGATCCCCGGCATTCTGAAACATTCTTCCTGCCACCGGCAGAAGCAGATATGTAGAGAGATTGAGTGTAACGATATCGGCTATGAGCTGCATCGGGTCCACTTCATTTATCCTTCCTCTGTCCATTTCTTCACGTATCATTCCGATATGGAAATCGTATATCTTATGCAGGACAGGAAAGACATTCTCTTTCAGGCGC
>JADIMJ010000128.1 GCA_017694835.1 Candidatus Cryptobacteroides gallistercoris | reverse complement strand
CACGCCGATTTTGTCGCGGAGCTGGTTGATGAAGATGCAGCAGGTGTTGGTCTTGCTGATGCTTGCGGTGAGTTTCCTGAGCGCCTGGCTCATGAGCCTTGCCTGGAGCCCCATCTTCGCGTCGCCCATTTCACCTTCGATTTCGGCTTTCGGGGTAAGGGCGGCTACTGAATCTATGACTATTATGTCAATTGCTCCGGACCTTATGAGGTTCTCTGCGATTTCAAGAGCCTGCTCGCCGTTGTCCGGCTGGGATATGAGGAGCGAGTCAAGGTCAACCCCCAGGTTCTTGGCGTATGTCCTGTCGAATGCATGTTCTGCGTCTATGATGGCGCCTATGCCGCCCAGTTTCTGGGCTTCGGCGATGGCATGGATGGCAAGAGTGGTCTTTCCGCTGGATTCCGGCCCGTAGATTTCAATGACCCTTCCCCTCGGATAGCCTCCTATGCCGAGAGCGTGGTCGAGTGCAATCGAGCCGCTCGGAATCACAGAAACATCCCATTTCGGCTGGTCTCCAAGCTTCATGATCGTTCCCTTCCCGTAGTCTTTCTCAATCTTGTCGATCGTAGCCTGCAATGCCTTGAGTTTCGCGGCATTGACTTCTGTCCCTTCTTTTTCTGTCTCTTTAGCCATAATATCAGTGTTTGGTTGTTAGCGCAACAAAGTTACTTACAAAATTTAATTTTCAATGGGAAAAGCAGGTTTCTCCAACCATTATTTTTATTTAATTTTGCGGGTACGGGCTTATTTGATTTTGCTGAAGACATGAAGACAAGACTGCTGGGGATGAATCCCGGAGAATTGAGTAAAGTTGCCATGGAGGCCGGGCTGCCGAAGTTCGCGGCCGGGCAGATGGCAAGGTGGCTGTATGTGAAGAAAGTTCGGGATATAGACCAGATGACGGACATATCCAAGGAAGGCCGGGCGAGGCTTTCCGAAAAATATGAGGTCGGGGTCTCGGCCTGGACAGACTGTCAGATATCTTCTGACGGGACCAGGAAATATCTCTTTCCGGTGGAGGGCATGTTCGGCAGGGGAGTTTCGGATGTCGGAAAAACGGAAAAGGCTGCCGTCGAGGCGGTGATGATTCCGGACAGGGACCGCGCCACCCTCTGCGTGTCATCACAGTCCGGGTGCCGGATGGGCTGCCATTTCTGCATGACCGGCAGGCAGGGCTTCCACGGACATCTTTCAGCTGCCGACATCATGTCACAGTTCATTGCCGCGGACGAATCGGACATGCTCACCAATGCCGTGTTCATGGGGATGGGGGAGCCTCTTGACAATTATGACAATGTCATGAGGGCCATTGAGATACTTACTGCGCCATGGGGATTCGCATGGAGTCCGAAAAGAATAACGCTCTCGACAATCGGCGTGCTTCCGGCCCTGCGCAGATATCTGGATGAAAGCCGCTGCCATCTTGCCGTGAGCCTGCATAACCCGTTCAGCGACGAAAGGCTTTCCGTGATGCCTGTTGAAAAGGTATGGCCGATAAGGGATGTGGTGGAACTGATAAGAGAGTATGACTTCACCGGGCAGAGGAGGGTGAGCTTCGAGTATACGATGTTTTCCGGCTTCAATGACACAAAGCGCCATGCGGATGCTCTCATCAGGCTGCTGTCCGGACTGGAATGCAGGGTCAACCTCATAAGGTTCCACAGGATTCCGGATTTCCCGTTCGGGACATCTCCGGATGCGGTCATGGAGAATTTCAGGGACAGGCTAGGCAGGGCAGGGATTACCGCGACCATAAGGGCTTCGAGGGGTGAGGACATCCTTGCCGCCTGCGGAATGCTTGCCGGGAAGCACGGTATGACGGAATAGTCCGGGAAAATGTCTGTACAGAATGCGGAATATGATATACGGAGCCGGGACAGAATGAACAAAGAAGAACAGAGTCGGGACAGAATATAATATGCAGATGACAGAAACCATGGGAAATACCGCCCCGGGACCTGATGCCGCCGGAAAATCAGCCCGGAAACCGCATCTCCGCGGGCAAGTGCTCAGGACAGCCTGTGCGCTGGCGATGCTGCTGTGCGGATTCTCCGGATTTTTCCCGCTCAAGGCGGAGGACATGCCGGCAATTCCGGCTGCGGATGCCGGGGATGTCCGCCTTGCTCCTGAAAGCGCCTTGCTGACTGCTGCGGATTCTGCGGCAATGCAGGAGATCCGGGCCAGGATGGATGAAATCAGAAAGCGCAGGCCAGCTGTGGCCCTGGTGCTGAGCGGAGGAGGAGCAAAGGGTGCGGCCCACATAGGTGTCATAAGATATCTCGAGTCCATCGGCATTCCGGTGGACATGGTGCTCGGGACAAGCATGGGAGGTCTTGTCGGAGGACTCTATGCCCTGGGCTACAATGTTCAGGAGCTGGATTCCCTCGTGCGGAGCATGGACTGGTCGTATGCGCTCAGCGACAGAGTCCCGAGAGAGTACATTTCATATGCGGAAACAAAGTACCGGGAAAAATACCTTCTGTCCATCCCGTTCTATTACAAGGACAAGGATGAGAGGGATGAAGCCAAGCGCCATGCCGGATTTGAAATAGGCGCCGATTCCGACAAGAATGCCTCGGAACTGATAAAGAACAATCTTATCGGAAGCCTGCCTTCAGGCTATATTTTCGGACAGAATGTAAGCAATATCTTGAGCAGTCTTTCTGTCGGTTATCAGGACTCCTTGTGCTTCAATGATTTGCCGATACCGTTCGTGTGCGTTGCAACAGACCTTGTCTCAGGGACTGCGAAAATATGGCATAACGGCAAAATCAATACGGCGCTGCGCTCCACGATGTCAATCCCCGGCATATTCGCTCCTGTGAAAATGGACGGCATGGTACTGGTGGACGGAGGAATGAGGGACAATTATCCCACCGGGCTTGCAAGGGATATGGGGGCAGACATTGTCATAGGTGTCGACCTGTCGGGCGGCAACAAGAAATATGAGGAAATCAACAATCTGGGAGACATCATCACATCGGGAATAGACATGCTGGGCCGCTCAATGTATGAAAGGAACATAAGGCAGGCGGACATAAGCATAAAGCCGGAACTCAAGGAGTACAACATGATGAGTTTCGACAAAAAGAGCATTTCAATAATAATACAGCGCGGATACGAGGCTGCATACAGGAATGAAGCCGCCCTCCTGAACCTCAAGTCCAGGCTCGGCCCGGACACGCTCAGCCTCCATGCGGCAAAGGCAATCGACATCAATGCGGATTCCGTAGAGGTCAGAAGCATAGATATTCAGGGCATCGGCGGCAGGGAAAAGGCCATCCTGATGAAAAAAATTGACATAATGCCCGGCGACAAGGTCTGCAGGAAGGACATTGAGAATATTGTGGCGGACATATTCGGTACCCAGGCATATGATTATGTGACATATGAGATGAGAGGAAAGGAAAGTCCGTTTGACCTCGTCATCATCTGCCGCCCGGGCCCCGTACATCAGTTCGGTTTCGGGGTGCGCCTTGACACGGAGGAGATAGTGTCGGTGCTTCTCAATGTCGGGCTGAATGCACACAGGCTCCAGGGGTCGAGATTTGATTTCACGGGGAAGATCAGCGCCAATCCGTATTTCAGGTTCCATTATTCCTATGATGCCCCCAAGTCCCCGACGCTCAATGCCACTGCCTCGGTGAAATGGACTGACATGAATTTCCTGAATCTGAATTCCGGCCGCTTCAACATGAGTTATCTGAATGTGAGTCAGGAGTTTTATCTGTCAAATCTGAAATGGACACTCTTTGATATCAGGGCCGGCATCAGGAATGAATATTTCAATGTCCGGTCTCTGCTCTCCTCGGAGCCTATTCCCGGTGACTATGACCTGAGGATGCTCGGCAATGACTATGTGTCGCTCTTCCTTGACGGCAGGGCAGACACTTTTGATGACGGATATTTCCCAAAGAGGGGATTTACTGCCGGGGTGCAGTACAGCTGGATATTCGCGGGCTTTCCGAACCGCACGCATAATTTCCATGCAGTGAGCGCCGATGCGAAGATTGTGGTTCCGGGGGGAGACATATTTGCCTTTATCCCGTCCTTTTCGGCCCGCTTCCTTTTCGGTCCCGACATACCTGTGGCCTATATGAACCTGATGGGCGGCAGCATGGCCGGAAGATACATGGACCAGCAGATTCCGTTCATCGGCATCAGCAATGTGTCCGGCATGAGGAACATCCTGACGGTCTTCAGGACGGACTTCCGTTTCAATGTGGCCAAGAACCACTATGTGACCGGAATCATGAATTATGCCAGGGACTGCGATACATTCTCCACTTACGGCTCGGGTCTCGGGGCATTCGGGGCCGGAGTGGAGTATTCGTATGATTCCATTTTCGGACCGATGACGGCCAATATCCACTGGTCAAGCCTTACGAAAAGAATCGGGTTCTATATCGGACTCGGCTATAATTTCTGATTTGCCTCGGAATTGCAGCCGGTGCAATGCATTGTCAGACAGAAAATGAAGAGAGAGACAGCATATCTGAGGATATTGGACAGGATGCGGATGCTGTGTTCCCGAAGGGAATACTGTTCATCCGACATACGGGGGAAGATCATGGCTTCTCTGGCAAAGTCATGTCCGGACATTCCAGAAAATGAGATTGAAAGCATGGCTGCCGGGGCCATGTCGGTCCTGATTGCGGACAAATATGTCGATGACAGCAGGTATGCGGCCGCTTATGCCAGGGACAAGTCCTCCATTTCCGGATGGGGACCGCTGAAAATCCGCAGGGCCCTGGCTCTGAAAGGCCTCGGCCGGGAGACAATAGAAGAGGCGTTGGCGGCAGCAGATACGGAGGCCGCTTCAGCAAGAATGGAGAAAGTGCTTGGGACAAAGTTGCGCAGCCTGATTTCTGCCGGGAATAATTACCGGCAGAAGCCGGAGACGGAAGGTAAGTCTGCGGAATTTGCAATCAGGATGAAGATGCTTCGCTTCGCCGCCTCCCGCGGATACGGATACGAAGAAGCCGCTTCTGTGATAGAGCGGCTTATGTCAGAACTTTAGCCTCTGGAATTTATCGGACGGGGCCGGCTGAATTCAGAGAGTCTTGAGGCAGGCTGTGACATTCTCTCCGATTCTTTTCAATATTGAATCTTTGTCCGAACCTGCCGTATCCGGGAGTCTCACGAATTTTTCGCCCGTGATGTTCTCGTAGAGCTCGATGTATCTGTCTGTGATGCCGGCCACAATTTCAGGTGTCATTTCCGGTACCTTCTGTCCTGTCTGTCCCTGGAATCCGTTGGCCATCAGCCATTCACGGACGAATTCCTTTGACAGCTGCTTCTGTTTCTCACCCCTTGCCAGCCTCTCTTCATAGCCGTCCGCATAGAAATATCTTGAGGAGTCCGGCGTGTGGATTTCGTCCATGAGGAAGATTTGTCCGTCCTTTTTCCCGAACTCGTATTTGCTGTCGACAAGTATCAGCCCTCTTTGGGCGGCAATCTCCGAGCCCCTGCGATAGATGGCCCTGGTATATTCTTCGATTTTCTCATAGTCTTCCCTGCTTGCGAGGCCCGAGGCAATGATCTGTTCTTTTGATATGTCCTCGTCATGTCCTGCAGCGGCCTTGGAGGTAGGAGTGATTATCGGCTCAGGGAATTTCTGGTTCTCAACCATCCCGTCAGGCATTTCCACGCCGCAGATGGTGCGTTTCCCGGCCTTGTATTCTCTCCATGCATGGCCGGAGAGGTAGCCGCGGATGACCATTTCCACTTTGAACGGCTCGCATCTGTGCCCTATGGTCACCATAGGGTCTGGGGAGGCTATTTTCCAGTTCGGAAGAATGTCAGAGACGGCATCCAGGAACTTTGATGCTATCTGGTTCAGAATCTGTCCTTTGTATGGAATTCCCTCCGGCAGGATGACATCGAATGCGGAAATCCTGTCGGATACCACCATCACGAGATATTTCCCGTCTATGTCGTATACATCGCGTACTTTTCCGGTATATTTGCTTACCTGGCCCGGAAAATGAAAATCGGTCTTGACAATTGCTTCCATTTTGTTCTATTGAATTTTAAATGACTTTCCCATGAACTTTTCCATGAACTTTTCCTGTCGTGCCGTAATCCCCTCTGTCCAGAAAGGCAGGACAAAAATATAAAAAATGCTCCGTTGTATGACCGGTCGGAGCAAAAAATTAATTCAGAAGTCCCTGCAGATTTCCATGCCTTTCCTGACGGCTTCACTTATCTTCGCTTCAATCTGTTCCGGTGAACTGTAGTCCATGTTCTCTGCGGAAACGACACGGATGTCACCGAGCCCCCATAGGAATCCGAGAGCACGGATATATGGTGTGGCCTGCTCGAGGGGGTCACCGGTATGGATGTCCATGCCCCTCGTGGTGATGTAAAGCAGTTTTTCACACCGGCACAGACCGAAGCATTCCCTGTCGTTGCTCCCGAAGGTGATGTTGTACAGGGACATGTTCTCGAAGAATACTTTCAGGGCCGAAGGAAAGCTCATGTCCCAGAACGGTGCGGCTATGACAATTCTGTCCGCGGCGGCGAGCCTCCTGGCCATGTCGGCGTATTCCTGAGGCACGATGCCGTTGTCCCTGTCATGCAGGATGCTGCTTCCGACTGCAGGAAAGTCCGCCCCGTCCAGCTTCACGGTCTCGATTTCATATCTTTTCCCGAGTTCTTCAATGAGCGGGGAGGCAATCCGTCTTGTCCTTGATGCCTCCCTCATCGTGGCATCAATGTAAAACAGCTTCATTCCGCATTCTCCTCCGTCTCATCATGTCCGGATACAGTTTCCCGGTCCGCGGACTTTATCCTGCTTGCTTCAGTTCCGGGCCTGTTCTCCCCTTTGTAGAATATTTCCACGGTGTCCCCGACAAGAAGCCCGTCCAGGCCAGACCTGTCTGCGTTCAGTGTGCTGAATGACAATGTGTCGCTTCCGCTCCTGATGACGACGGTGTTCATCGATGCGTCTATGACTGTCCCGGTTACTCTGTTTTCCCTGTCCGCAGATCCGCAGCTGACCGCAAGGATGCAGCCGAAAATGAATGTAAGTGCCTTTTTCATATCATCAGTGTTCTTATTTTTGTCAGTGTTCTTATTATTTGTCAGTGTTCTTGTTATCTGTCAGTGTTCATGTCATCTGTATTCATCTTACCTTATTTTATCTGTCCGTATTCATTTTATCTTTCTTATTTCGTCTTACCTGTCCGTATTCATTTCATCAGCCTGAATCATATTGTCAGTCTGTATCTGGTGCTTCCGAAGTTCTCATAATACATGCAGTCCGCATTGTGCGCCGCCTCATCGTCAGAAAGCCTGAATACCGGCTTTCGGGTCCATGTAATGGGGTCGACCCTGTACATGACCGGAGATTTGAGACCTTCGTCAGCGAATCCGAGCCTGCGGTAGACATTGCCGTCAGACCATTCGAGGTCGGCATAGCTCATTATGTCCCAACCTCCGAACCTGTCGGTTGACCTGTCCTCTTCGTCTCCGGCAATGGCTTCGTCCAGAAAGTGCTTCATTATTTTCCCCATCCCGCCGGTGACACGTACATCCGGAAGGGATGCATACCTTATCCATTGGTAGGAACGGTAATATTTCCCGCCGCGCTCCATGAGCCTTCCGTTTGAGAATGTGGCCGCGGCTACCATCTCTCCCGGCTGCAGTTCCCCGTTGGCGCCCCGTGCCGGTTTCTTCAGGAACAGCCCCAGCCTGTATCTGCATGTCGCGTCCCCGTAGCTGTGCCACCTGTTCATGAAGTCAGCGGCTTCCCCCTTGTGCAGCTTTCTCACTTCACAGTTTCTGGCAAAGACATGGGTGAATATGCCCATATGCGCCAGTAGCCGCCTGCGGATGCAGTCTCCTTCACTCCTCCATCTGTCCTCGGTGATGATTATCGGCCTGCCTTTGTCCTTTCCCTCCGCTTCTGCGATGGCATTTTCTGCCAGGATGCGGAATTCATGCGCTTCTTCCGTGGAGCGGGCAGTGATGGCCAGAGGCATGATGCGGAGTCCTGTCTCCGTATGGATTACAGGCAATTCGCTTTCCCCGCGGACGCTGAATCTTATTTCCTCGTCATCGAGAAATCCGGCTATCCTGCCTGCCATCTGTCTGCAGGAGGACTGAAAGTCATCTTTTGCTGCTGATTGTCCCATTTGTGCTGCAAATATATTCATTTGCCGTTATAAATTGGCATCAGTATCAGGAATGCTATGGTAAATTCATTATTTTTGAAACAAAATTCACCGGAAATGAAAAATATAGTGGTCGGAATCGGAGAAGCCCTCTGGGATATGCTTCCCGAAGGAAAAAAACTCGGCGGTGCGCCGGCAAATTTTGCATATCATGTTTCGCAGTTCGGGCTCGACAGCATGGTCGTGAGCGCTGTCGGAGATGACTCTCCCGGCAAAGAGATTCTTGACAATTTCAAAGCCAAAGGGCTCAGGGCCATGGTCGAGACCGTGCCTTATCCGACCGGTACGGTACAGGTCGGGCTTGATTCCAACGGAGTGCCGTGCTATGACATAAAGGAGGGGGTGGCCTGGGACAATATCCCGTATACTCCCCGGCTCGAGAAACTTGCATCCCGGACTCGTGCTGTGTGCTTCGGGTCGCTTGCCAGGCGCAGCATGGTTTCCCGCGATACCATCGGCCGTTTCCTGGATGCCATGCCTGAAGACGACGGCGTACTGAAGATATTCGACATCAACCTCAGGCAGAATTTCTATACCAGGGAAATCCTGCGCGATTCGCTGGGCAAATGCAATATATTGAAAATTAACGATGAGGAGCTTGAGACAGTGAGCCGTCTGTTCGGCTGTCCCGACACCGGTTTCGAGGACAGATGCCGCATTCTGCTTGCCGAATATGGTCTCAGGATGCTGATTCTGACCTGCGGAGTCAACGGAAGCTATGTGTTTGTCCCGGGGAATGTCTCTTTTGCCGAGACTCTGAAGGTGGATGTGGCTGATACTGTCGGTGCCGGGGATTCGTTCACGGCGGCATTTGTTTCTGCCATACTGAAAGGCCTTCCTGTGGCAGAAGCGCATCGCCTCGCAGCGGAAGTTTCGGCATATGTCTGCACGCAGGCCGGTGCCATGCCGGTACTGCCTGAAAGATTAGTGTCCAGACTCAAATAAAAGGACCTTTCTTTTGCGGAAAGACAGAGATTCGAACTCTGGGAACACTTGCGCGTTCACCGCATTTCGAGTGCGGCCCGATCGACCACTCCGGCATCTTTCCATTTTATAAGGAGGCATATTGTTATGCTGCGGCATACGGCCTCCGATTTCAGACGCAAAATTAGCATTTATTTCCGTCTGTTGTCCTTTTTGTGCGAAAAATTTGCTTTTTCCGGGAAATTGCGTACTTTTGTACCTGTAATCTAAATTTGAATAATTCCAATTTAGAAAAATATTATTGCAATTGACAATTAACAGTTAAAAGGAAAAGAATCATGAAAAAGAAATTCAGATGCCTCGTATGCGGCTATGTCTATGAAGGAGAGAATCCTCCTGCAGAGTGTCCAGTATGTCATGCAAAGGCAGACAAATTCGTTGAAGTCGCCGAGACTGAAGGCGCTCTCAGTTGGGCTGACGAGCACAGGCTCGGAGTAGCGCAGGGTGTGGATCAGGAGATTCTCCAGGGACTCAAGGACCATTTTGCAGGCGAATGCACGGAAGTGGGCATGTATATAGCAATGAGCCGTCAGGCTGACAGGGAAGGTTATCCTGAGATTGCGGAGGCTTTCAAGAGATATGCCTACGAGGAGGCTGACCATGCCGCCAGATTCGCGGAGCTTCTCGGCGAGGTAGTATGGGACACAGAGACAAATGTGAAGAAGAGAATGGAGGCAGAGGCCGGAGCATGCGAGGACAAGCTCCGCATCGCCAAGCTTGCCAAGGCGCAGAACCTTGATGCCATACACGACACCGTCCATGAGATGGCGAAGGATGAGGCTCGCCACGGGGCTGGTTTCCAGGGTCTCTACAACCGTTATTTCAAGAAATAGCGCACAGAAGCGCACAGCGGATTAGAGCCGCGGCAGGTGGAGCAAAAAATGCTTTCCACCGGCCGCGGTTTTCCTTTGTTTTCGTGCCAGATGGCATTTTGAAAATGCCGTCTGGCACACTTTCTCGGGGAAATCACGGCCGTCGGGCACTGTTTCACATATCTCCGCTTCTTCTGTCAAGACGAAGTCTCATCCGGGAATCTCTGTCCGCAGAGGCGCAGAAACGCTTCAGCAGAAAATAGAACTTCTGCAGGAGAACGGGCTGAAAGTAAAGACAGACGCTGCTGCGCAGTATAAGATGCCGCTCCGCAAGGCAGCGAGATGAAACTATGCATGAATCCCGATGGCCTGTATGGCCAATTGGAATCAAATATTGTGAAAAGGGAGGCTCCGGTCTCCCTTTTTTGTTATTTTTGCAGGGCGGTTTTCCGTGCCGGAACCGGGAGGGTTCCTCTGGAGCCGGAGATGTCATCTAATATTGAATGAAATGAAAGAACAGAAAAAGCTCTATCCCATAAGATTCAAGGAGGAAACGCTGGAATATCCATGGGGCAGGGAAACATTTTCCCTTGCAGACCTCGGTGCCGTGGATTCTGTCGCCGGCAACGGCTGGCTCGCAGGAAATGCTTTCAGTGACATAATGGAGACATATCTTGAGCGCGTCGGAGGCGAGGAAGTCTATAAATATTACGGTAGGCAATTCCCAGTGTCTGTCTCATTTCTTGACATCAACGGGGTTTTCCCTGCAAGATGTCACCCCGATGACGAAGCGGCCGGCCAACGGTATGACGCCCTCGGAAAAAGGGTTTTCTGGAGAGTGCTCGAAGCTGCTCCGGATGCGCGCCTGTACATAGGCTTTGCCCGGGACATGGCCGCTTCGGACTTCTATGGCAGTGTCTTGTCCGGGACCCTGCGCGAGACTCTCAATGTCCATGTCCCTGCTGCAGGCGAGTCTTTCTGTATTGCCCCGGGGACTGTCTATGCCGCAGAAGGCAGGATGAAGATACTTGAAATATCCGAGTCGTCTCTGGTGGCTTTTATTCTTGAAGGCCAGGCTGAGGCCCCGCAGGCCGGAGAGAATGCCGCCGAAGCCCTGGATCTGATAAATCTCGGAAGGACAGACTTCTCTCAGGCCTTGCGGCCGGCCGGTTGTCAGGATGCCGGCTCTGCTGCCGGTACTGCTGCCGGTACTGCGGCCGGTTCTGCGGCCGGTTCTGCGGCCGGTTCTGCGACTGGAGATGGAGTTCCGTCTGAAGGCTGTACGGAGCTTCTTTCAAGTCCGGAATTTTCCGTCAACGGGATGAGTGTCAGCGAGCCTCTCAAGCTGACTTCAGGAGATTCGTTTACCGTGCTTGTCTGCACCCAAGGCGGCATTTCTGTCCAAGTCAAAGGAAGAAAAGAAGACGGGACCGCATCAATGGACAATTATTCCCTTAATAAAGGCGAATCTCTGCTTGTTCCTGCGGATGTTGAGGAATTCTTCCTTGTGCCTGTCGAGCGCGGTGCCGAAGTCCTGTCCGTATTCATTGAGAGGCATGAGGATGTCGACAGCTACATCAATCCGGATACAGACCCGTATCTTGAAGGCGAAGACTATGAAGGAGTCGAGGATATGGAAGATGAGGAGGCATAGTCTTATGGAAACAAGAATTGACAAATACCTTTGGGCAATACGGGTGTTCAAGACAAGGACTGAGGCAACAGAAGCCTGCAAGGGAGGAAAAGTCAGAGTCAACGGCGCCGATGTCAAGCCTTCGCGCATGATTAAGGCAGGAGATGTCATTTCTGCCAGGAAAGGCGCCGTCACCTATACATACCGGGTCATCATGCCCGTGGAGAAAAGACAAGGCGCGAAACTGGTCCCGCAATATGCTGACAATATAACCCCTCAGTCTGAACTGGACAAGCTTAAGGCGCCTGTAGAGACTTTTTTTCTCAAAAGAGACCGCGGTACCGGCCGCCCTACCAAAAAGGAGCGCCGCCAGATGGACTCTCTCTGGGATAACCTGAGCTTCGATGTGCCGGATGATGTCGCCGACAGCATAGCCGCCGAGTTCGGATTTGATGGCTCGGATGACTATGATGATGACTAGGATGACCATGATGATGACTGGGATGATTTTCTTGACGAAGCCTGATCGGAAATCCAGGCATTTCACTTTTCGGTATAATTGACATTTTTGGTTGGTGACAATGACAAAAGTGGTTGGTGGAATGCAGCTGCATTCCACCAACCACTGGCCTTTCAGGATGGCATATCATCTATTCTTTTTCTTTTCATCATTGAAGTACAGATACCATTTTATGAAGTTGTCCACTCGGGTTTCCGAAAGGCCCCGGTGCAGCCGCAGCTGGTCCTTGACATGTCCGAAGAACGCCTCAAGTGAGTTCGTCGTCCTCGGCAGGCCCGGGGTGTCAATGTACCGGAACAGGTTGGGGATTGCCCTTCGGAGGTGTATATACGCTTTCCTGAGGTCGTCACGAATGAAATAAGTCTGTCCCGTGTTCGGAACTATCCCTTTTTCGCAGGCATACTCCGCGTTGTCTTCTACCCATCTGCGGTACATTGAGAGCCACCACAGCTTGTCGTTCGTGCTTTTTACATCATTGAGCCGCACTACAAGATTTCTGAGCATCCTGGCTTCGGGCGATCTGGGATGGAGTGTGATGCTGTTCAGGCACTCTCTCTGCACATGAACTATACACCGCTGTCTCGGCACGTCCGGATATACATATTCGACCGCCCTGACTATATTGTCCCCTCCGTCTGTTGTGATACCCAAGACTTCATAGCCCATATCCCTGATGTTCATCAGATCGGAGGCGATTTCATCATCATCCTCCGACCTGGAAAAGCGGTAGAACAGCGTGCGCCTCGTGTTTTCTGCCCTGTATACTATAAGGCAATGATTGTCCGAATAGTAGGTTCCGTCGATAAGCAAATACACGGGCGTCCTCGTCCGTATTGTCCAGGTCGGATATTCGTCAAGGTATTCATCGAACCATCGGTGAAGTTGACGGCTGCTGTACCCGCTCGCCTTTGAGATTTCCTCTATTGTCATTCTCCCTGACACCCATTTCCTGAACCATCGAAACCGGTTGGATTTCGAGATGTCCTTCCTCCGGGCTGAAAATAGCGATTTGCAGTTCCTGCATTTTAACCTTTGTTTCCCGTTCCGGACTCCCCATTTGATGATGTCAAGTGACCCGCATTCAGGGCACCTTTGACGCCTCCTTATTTTTCGATTATCACTCATTAGATGAAACGCGTTTCATCTAATCTCTATATTTTACAGAATTTTAACAACTTACAGTGACTTTACCAACCGTTTTTGTCAATTATACGACTTTTTGCATCATTACCCCAGCTCTCATGGTCTCCAGCCGTATACGGACGGACTTGGTAATGATGCACGAAATAGTTGGTAATTACTGATTATTTTGTATTAGAATTGGTGATATTTTCTCTGAAAAAGAGATACCATTTGGTAAAGTTCTTATGATGATCCAAAGATAGTCCGCGGTGCAAAC
>JADIMJ010000127.1 GCA_017694835.1 Candidatus Cryptobacteroides gallistercoris | reverse complement strand
CAATAGCCTTCGGCATGGGCATTGACAAGCCGGACATCAGGTTTGTCATACATTATGACATCCCGAAGAGCATCGAGGGATATTATCAGGAAACGGGACGCGCCGGCAGGGACGGCAGGGAAGGCATCTGCATCACATATTACAGCTACAAGGACATTGTGAAGCTGGAGAAATTCATGCAGGGCAAGCCTGTGGCGGAGCAGGAGATAGGCAAGCAGCTCCTCCTGGAGACGGTTGCATATGCGGAGTCCAACCAGTGCCGCAGGAAAATGCTGCTGAACTATTTCGGAGAGGACTATCCCCAGGACAACTGCGGGTCCTGCGACAACTGCCTTCACCCGAAGCGCCAGTTTGACGGACAGGAGGAAATGTGCCTGGCAATCCGTCTGATCAATTCCCTTCCCGAGCATTTCAAGCTGGAGCACCTTGCAAACATATTGGCGGGAGAGACAAATTCCCTGATAAAGTCATACCGCCATGACAAGATTGAATTTTTCGGCGCAGGAAAGGACCATTCCGTGAAATTCTGGTGTGCCGTCATTCATCAGGGGCTGATCAATCATCTCATGGACAAGGAAATAGAGTCCTACGGGCTCATCAATGTCACTGACAGGGGACAGGAGTTCCTTGAACATCCGCATCAGCTCATGCTTACGGAAGAACGTGAGTTCGCGGAGGGGGACGATGACGACGATGACGTTCAGGCTCTTGCGTCCGCGTCAAAGGACGGCGGCGGGGATCCTGTCCTCCTTGCCATGCTCAAGGATCTCAGGAAAGACATGTCCCGCAGGCTGAAGCTTCAGCCGTGGATTATATTCGGGGACCAGTCCCTTGAGGACATGACGATACTTTATCCCGAGACAGTCGGGGAACTCAAGGCCTGCCAGGGCGTCGGCGAAGGCAAGGCGAAGAAGTTCGGCGGGGAATTCGTCAGTCTGATAAAGAAATATGTCGAAGAGAATGATATAATCCGTCCGGACGATTTCATCGTGAAGTCGGTTGTCAACAAGAATGACAACAAGGTGTACATCATAACCAGCACGGACAGGAAACTTCCCCTTGAAGACATCGCTGATGCCAGGGGGCTGGAAATGGACGAGCTGCTGGATGAAATCGAGGGCATTGTCGCAGCCGGCACAAGGCTGGACATAGATTATTATATCCGTCAGACCATAGATGAGGATGTGGTCAGGGACATATACGATTATTTCCGTGAAGAGGCCGGATCCGACTCTCTTGAGGACGCCGTCAAGGAACTCGGCCCGGATTATGACGAGACGGAAATCCGTCTGGTCCGCATCAAGTTCCTGAGCGAGGTGGCCAACTGATTCCGGCAGCCTGTCTTCCCTGTCTTCTCTGTCTTCAGAGAGTGTCCATCATGAGCCTGCGCCCTTCAAAATGGGCGGCGTATCTGAATCCTGCCGACTTGAGGAATTCGGCGAAATACGGGAACTTGTCCCCCGTGCGCCCCGCATCATGCGAGTCGGAGCCGAGGCTGATTGCCTCTCCTCCCAGTTCTCTGAATCTCAGCAGTATGTTCTTGTCAAGGACAGGTGTGCGGCCATGGTAGTCCTGATATGTCTTGGTGTTGACTTCAATGGCTTTCCCGTTTTCGGCGAGATATTTCAGCATGGAGTCGAAGATGTCGCTGAAATCCCTGTAGAGGATGCTTGCCTGGGGATACGGGGCATATCTTGCGACATAATCGAAATGGCCCATGACGTCAAAGTCGCCGAGCCAAGTCATTTCTTCGTATATCGTTTCCAGATAATGGCCGTAGGCTGTCTTCCAGTCCTTCCCGCCGTAATATCCTCCGTAGAACGGGTCCGTGTCGTCAAGGTAATGCACGGATGCAATCACCTGGTCAAAGCTGTAGGTCTCCAGAAAGTCCCGGATCTGCGTCCGGCATCTGTGCTGCAGGCCTATTTCCGCTCCTTTCAGTACCTTGAAGCCTGTCCGGCTCCTTTCCCTGTCCGTCCCATGGGATACGGCACCGGTCATGAAGAGCCTGCTGACCCTGTCGATTTCCTCCTGCTGGGCCCTGACGTCGAATGTCTCGGGGACGAGATGCTCATGTTCCGCCTTCATGGGCGGGACAAAGAAGTCGCAGTGGTCTGTGAAGCAGATGCCGGCCAGCCCGTGCTCCTGTGCCGCTGATGCCGATTTTTCTACAGTAGTCCGTTTCCCGTCAAAGGAGAACTGGCTGTGGTTGTGCGTGTCGAATATTCCTGCGGATGCCATTGTCCTGTCTGTCGTCATTTCAGCTCAACCCTTCTATTTCTCCGTCAACAATGTCTATGTGGAGGGCCTGGGGATTCTTCGGGAGCCCCGGCATGCGGATGATGTCCCCGGCTATTGCCACTATCATTTCCGCCCCCGTGTTTATCACTATGTCCTTTATGCTGAAGTTGAAGCCGGACGGAGCCCCGTATTTGCCGCTGTCCTGTGAGAATGAATATTGGGTCTTGGCTATGCATACTGGGAAATGCGAGATTCCCATTTCATTGATTCTGCGGATTTTGTTCCGGGATGTCTTGCCTATGGACACCGAGCCTGCCCCATAGATGTTCCTGGCTATGCTTTCTATCTTCGATTCGATGCTCTGTTCGTCTGAATAAGTGAACTTGAGCGGGCCGGACGGATTCTCCTCAATTGTCCTGACCACGAGGCGGGCGAGTTCCTCGGCTCCCTTGCCTCCTTCTCCGTATGCACTGTTGACGGCAAAGCCGACCCCGAGCTCTTCGCAGTGCCTTCTTACAATCCCGATTTCCTCTTCGGTGTCGGAGGCATAGCGGTTGAAGCATACGATTACGGTCTGTCCGAAATTGCGGAGATTGCTTATGTGCCGGTCCATGTTCGCAAATCCCCTTATGAGCCCTTCGGGGTCGGGGGCGTCGATTTTGTCCTCAGGCACGAATCCGTGCATCTTGAGTCCCCTGAGGGATGCCACAAGCACGGTCAGGTCCGGATGAATGCCGCTCTTGCGGCACTTGATGTTGAAGAATTTTTCTGCTCCGAGGTCTGCCCCGAATCCTGCTTCAGTGACGGTATACTCTCCGAATGTCATTGCCATTTTTGTGGCTATTACAGAATTGCAGCCGTGGGCGATGTTGGCGAACGGCCCTCCGTGCACAAAGGCCGGGGTGCCTTCCGTAGTCTGGACAAGATTCGGGCGTATAGCGTCCTTCAGCAGTACGGTTATCGCTCCCGCTACGCCGAGGTCCTTGACCGTGAACGGCTTGTCGTCAAATGTGAAGCCGAGGGTAATGTTCTCTATCCTTCTTCTCATGTCGTCAAGGTCGGACGAGAGACACAGGATGGCCATCAGTTCGGAGGCGGGGGTGATGTCAAATCCCGACTGGCTTGTGATGCCGTTGGTCCTCGGGCCGAGTCCGGTGACAATGTTCCTGAGGGACCTGTCGTTCACGTCAAGGACTCTTTTCCAGAGGATTTCCTTGAGCCCGGCACCTTCTCCCTGATGCTGGTACAGCCAGTTGTCCAGCAGGGCGGCTATCATGTTGTGGGCAGATGTCACGGCATGAAAGTCTCCGGTAAAGTGAAGGTTGATCTTGTCCATCGGCATTATCTGGGCATAGCCTCCTCCTGCCGCCCCTCCTTTCATGCCGAAGCATGGCCCGAGCGAAGGTTCGCGCAGCGCCACTATGGCCTTCTTGCCTATGCGGTTCAGCCCCAGCGCGAGCCCGACTGAAACAGTGGTCTTTCCTATTCCGGCCTTGGTCGCGGTGATGGCCGTCACGAGTATGAGCCTGTGCTTTCTGATTCTGTCTTCATCTGTCAGAGTCTCCGGGACCTTGGCCATATGGTGTCCGTAAGGTTCGATTTGGTTTTCCGGTATGCCTGTCATTGCAGCGATGTCAGTGATTTTCTTCATGCTGATGCTGCGGGCTATTTCAATGTCGGATTTCATGCCTGAGGTTTTTATATGTCGGTTCTTTTGAGCAATATGTGGAAATCACCGCGCTAAATTACTGAAAATTTTCCTAAATTTGCAGGAATATATATTTAAGATTATGATTACTTTCGGATTCAGGAACAGGATGAGCGGCGTGTTCCGCGCCGTGGCTGCGATTGTGCTCGGCATCATTATGGTCGCGATGCCGTCGGCTTCGCTCAGGATACTGGTTCAGATAGTTGCGGCGGTGCTTATCGCATCGGGGCTGGTGTCTGCCGTCTACGGTCTGGCAAACCGCCGGAACGGCGCCCTCAGTCTGATGATTTTCAATTCTGTGGTGGATGTGGTGCTGGGAGTGCTCATGTTCTGTTATCCGGATTTTGTGGCGGGCTTCATAATAGTTGTGCTCGGGGTGGCCCTTCTGCTGCTGGGCCTGCTGCAGATTTTCACGCTTGTGAGTGCTTCCAGTTTTGTCCGGATGGGTTTCTGGGCTTATCTGTTCCCGGTGCTTTGCACTGCCGGAGGAGCTCTCATCATATTCCGTCCGTGGAACATTGGCTCGGCTCTGACACTTGTGGCGGGAATAGCGCTTCTGGTATACGGAGTGTCCGAACTGATTGCCTCCTGGAAGATGCGCAAGGCGATGAAAGAGTATGAGATAAAGTTCGGGGAAGGCGCCGGCGCGGAGTCCGGGAAGGATTCCCCGGGAGATGCATTCGGCGATGCCGTTGATGTCCAGTACGAGAAGGTGGAGGATAGCGACAAGGATGATACCGCAGGAGACAGTAGACAGGATAATTGATGCGGCGAGGATAGAGGATGTTGTCGGGGATTTCGTCTCTCTCAAGAGAAGGGGGGCGAATTTTGTCGCATGCTGTCCGTTCCACAATGAGAAGACTCCTTCTTTCTATGTGTCGCCGGCCAAGGGGATTTTCAAATGTTTCGGCTGCGGAAAGTCGGGCACTGCCGTCGGGTTTGTCATGGAGCATGAGAGCCTTTCCTATGTGGATGCGCTTAAATATCTGGCCAGGAAATACGGCATAGAGATAGTTGAAAAGGATGTTTCTGCCGAAGAACTGGTGCAGAGGCAGAGACACGAGAGCCTGCTCCTTGTTTCGGAATTTGCCGCCGGATTCTTCAGGGATTCGCTCAAGGGGCGGGAAGGCCAGGCCATTGGGTATGCATATTTCCGTTCAAGGGGACTTGAAGACATCACCATAGAGAAATTCGGCCTGGGCTGGGCGCCGCGGAGCCGTCATGCCCTCGCCGATGCCGCGCGGGAAGCCGGGTACAAGGAAGAATATCTGGTTGACACCGGCCTGTGCGTCAGGCGGGAGGACGGCTTGCTTTCCGACAGGTTCTATGACAGGGTGGTCTTCCCCATACATTCTGTTTCCGGTCGTCCCGTCGCTTTCGGCTGCCGCACGCTTAAGACAGACAAGACCGTTGCCAAATATGTCAATTCCCCGGAGACGGACATCTATGTAAAGAGCCGGTCCCTGTACGGGATATATTTTGCAAAGAACGAAATGTCCAGGAGGGACAGGTGCCTTCTTGTGGAGGGATATCTGGATGTTCTGTCCATGCATCAGCTCGGCATAACCAATGTGGTCGCTTCCAGCGGGACATCCCTTACTGTAGAGCAGATTCGTCTGATAAAGAGGTTTACCGAGAATGTCACGATAATCTATGACGGGGACTCGGCGGGAATCCATGCTGCGCTGAGAGGAATCGGTCTGGTGCTGAAGGAGGGGATGAACGTCAAGGTGGTGCTGCTTCCTGACGGGGATGACCCGGATTCATTCTCCCGCAGGCATACGCTCGATGAAGTGACCGCGTTCATTGCCTCGCATGAACAGGACTTCATCGAATTCAAGTCGGACATACTTCTGGGCGAGGCCGGGGATGATCCTCTGAAGAAGGCCAATCTCATCAATGACATTGCCGATACCATTGCCCTGATTCCGGATGCGGTGAAGCGTTCCGTCTATGTGGATGTGTGCGGCAGGAAATTCGGCATCGACCAGCAGATACTCTTCGCGAGAGTGAGCCGTACCAGAGGTTCCATGCTTGCGGAAGAGAAAAGACAGCAGGATGCCCGCAGGGAAAGGGAAACGGAAAGTGCAGTCCAGGAACCGGCGGCAGTCACTCCTCCGGCACGGATCGAGCCGGTTTCCGCTCCTTCGGCACCTTCCGGGCTGAAACTTGAAGACACATATCTTGCCCCGTGCGAGAAAGAACTGCTCGGCTTCATCGTGGAGTCCGGTGCCGAGCCGCTTCTGTTTGACAGGGATTCCGAGTATTATGAAGAAGGCGAGCCGGTGTCTGTGGCGGAATTTATAGATTCAGCATTGGCTGCGGATGATTTCATGTTTGTCAATTCCATATACAGGAAGGTGTACGACGCTTATTTCAGAATGTACGATGAAGGGCTCTCGCAGATGCAGATAAGAAACCGCCTGATGAACAATGAGGACAAGGAAATAGAGGCGGTGACCGCGGATCTCCTTGTGGACAAATATGTCATTACCGTGGAGAATTACCGCAATGCCCTTACTTCTCCGGCAACGATGCTCGTGATGTATGTGCCGAAGGCGGTGATGACCTATCAGGCCCGCAGGATTGACGGGATGCTCAGGGAGAATTCCGAGCAGCTCGGGGCGGCCGGTGACGATATCATGCTCCAGACGGAGCTGATAAAGAAAATAGACACCCTGAACCGCCTGAGGGCTGCCCTGAACAATAAATTGGGCCGGGTATGACGGTAAAATATTATTGAACATTGACAGGAACAGACAACTATTATTGATTGAAATACAAAAATATATCTTGACATGAAAAATGAAGTATACAAGAGGACGCTGGTGACATGCGCGCTGCCGTACGCCAACGGACCTGTCCATATCGGCCATCTGGCCGGAGTGTATGTGCCTGCCGACATCTATGTCAGGTATCTGAGGATGAGGGGGGAAGACGTGCTCTTCATCTGCGGCTCAGACGAGCACGGGGTGCCGATTACAATCAAGGCAAGGAAAGAAGGCTGCTCTCCCCAGGACATAGTGGACAGATACCACCGCATCATCAGGGATTCCTTCACCGGCCTGGGAATCAATTTCGACATATACTCAAGGACTACATCCCGGGTGCATGACCGGACTGCCTCTGAATTTTTCCGCCGTCTGTACGATGAGGGGAAATTCGTGGAGAAGGAGAGCGAGCAGTTCTATGACCCTGAGGCCAAGGTATTCCTCGCCGACAGGTATATCGTGGGCACATGCCCGAAGTGCGGGGCCGAGGGGGCATACGGCGACCAGTGCGAGAAATGCGGGAGCACGCTCAGCCCGGATGAGCTCATAAACCCGAAATCCGCCCTCAGCGGAAGCGAGCCTGTCAAGGTAAGGACAAAGCACTGGTATCTGCCGCTTGACAGGTATGAGCAGTGGCTCGGTGAATGGATTCTTGACGGGCACAAGGAATGGAAGACCAATGTATACGGACAGTGCAAGTCCTGGATTGACGGGGGGCTTCAGCCACGTGCCGTGAGCCGGGACCTGGACTGGGGAGTGCCTGTCCCTGTCGAAGGTGCGGAAGGCAAGGTGCTCTATGTGTGGTTCGATGCTCCGATAGGATATATCTCCAACACCAGGGAACTGCTTCCGGACTCATGGGAGAACTGGTGGAAGTCCGAAGATACGAGGCTCGTGCATTTCATAGGCAAGGACAACATTGTCTTCCACTGCATTGTCTTCCCGTCCATGCTGAAGGCATACGGGGATTTCATTCTCCCGGACAATGTCCCGGCCAATGAGTTCCTGAATCTTGAGGGCAACAAGATATCCACTTCGAAGAACTGGGCCGTGTGGCTCCATGAGTATCTGAAGGAATTCCCGGGACAGGAGGATGTGCTCAGGTACGTGCTCTGCGCCAATGCCCCGGAGACCAAGGACAATGACTTCACATGGAAGGATTTCCAGGCCCGCAACAACAATGAGCTGGTAGCCGTCTTCGGCAATTTCGTGAACAGGGCAGTGGTCCTCACCCACAAATATTTCGGAGGCATGGTGCCGGCCGACAAGAAGCCTGAGCCTGTCGATGACGAGACACTTTCCCAGATTCCGGCAATGAGGGCGTCCATTGAGAAGAACCTTGCGAACTACCGCTTCCGTGAGGCCCTCAAGGAGGCAATGAACATCGCCCGCCTCGGCAACAAGTATCTGACCGACACCGAGCCGTGGAAAGTGGCCAAGACTGACATGGACAGGACTGCCTCCATCCTGAATGTGGCTCTGCAGATATGCGCTGACCTTGCCATCGCATTCGAGCCTTTCCTTCCGTTCTCCGCAGAGAGACTGAGGAAGATTCTGAATGTCGGGCTTGTCGCCGGGTCCGACCACAGGGCCGGAGAAGGGGCTCCGACAGAAAATTTCTATCTCCCGGGCGAATCCTGTGCAAGGCATACTTCATCCGAAGCCAATGCCGCATATCCGGAAGCATGTGTCCGTCCGTCCGCAGAGGAGTATCCTGTAGTGTTGTCATGGGGGCTTCTCGGCATGGACAGCCTGCTTCCTGAAGGCCATCAGCTCAATGCCCCTGAACTCCTGTTCAGCAAAATCGAGGATTCCGTGGTGGAGGCGCAGATAAGGAAACTGGACGAAATCAAGAAGGCCAACGAAGCCGCTGCCGCTGCAGCAGCCGCCCTCAGGGTCACTCCTCAAAAGGCCGAATGCTCTTTCGAAGACTTCGGGAAAATGGACATCCGCACCGCTACGGTGCTTGAGGCCGAGCGTGTGCCGAAGACCGACAAGCTTCTTAAGCTTACCATTGATACCGGCATTGACAAGAGGGTGATTGTCTCTGGAATCGCGGAATATTACACTCCGGAGCAGATGGTCGGGAAGCAGATATGCATCCTTGCCAACCTCGCCCCGCGCAAAATCCGCGGCATAGAATCCAAGGGCATGATTCTCATGGCCCGTCAGGGTGACGGCAAGATGCGTTTCGTTACCCCGCAGGAGACGCTTGCCAACGGAGCGGAAATAGGATAAATCATCAGACGCAGGGATATGACAATTGTTCGGAATAAGGATTTGACCGCATGGAACACCTTCGGGCTGAAGGTGTCCTGTGCCTGTTTCGTGGAATACGGTTCAGTCGCGGAGCTTGAGGAGCTCTGGAAAAGGAACCGTGACGGACTCGGCCTTCCCGAAACGGGCGGAGCCGGGGACGGAACTGCATTCCCGAGCCCGATTCTGCATATTGGCAGAGGCAGCAATCTCCTGTTCACAAAGGATTTTCCGGGAACGGTCTTCCATTCTGACATTAAGTTCATTGAAGCCGGCGGAGAAAGCTGCGGAATTACTGCCGGGGAAACTGCCGGGGACAGAAGAACCGATGTTGAGGTGGGGGCAGGTGTCCTGTGGGATGATTTCTGCCGCTGGAGTGCAGAGCAGGGGCTATGGGGGCCGGAGAATCTTTCGGGGATTCCCGGCGAGACAGGGGCCGCGGCAGTCCAGAACATCGGAGCGTACGGCGTGGAAGCCAAGGATTTCATCCGCATGGTAAAGTGCTTTGACTGCATCACGGGAAAGGTCGTGGCATTCAGGCCGTCCGAATGCAGGTACGGATACCGCGAGTCGATGTTCAAGACATCTGCAAAGGGCAGGTATGTAGTCACTTCCGTCTGTTTCTCCCTGTCTTCCGGACCGAATCCGAAACTGGAATACGGCAATGTCCGCGCAGCAGTGGACAAGGCCCTTGAGGATACGGGGAAATCCCTGACCCCTGCTCTGGTGCGCGATGTCATACTGTCCGTCCGGAATTCAAAGCTTCCGGATCCTGCTGTCATCGGAAGCGCGGGAAGCTTCTTCAAGAATCCCGTTGTCCCGAGGTCCGACTATGAGAGAGTGGCGTCAATTGCGCGCATCGGGCATAGTGATGACTGTCAGGTGCCGCATTTTGACACCGGTTCGGGATTCATAAAGATTCCTGCCGCATGGCTGATTGAGCAGTGCGGCCTGAAAGGATACCGGGACGGCAATGCGGCAGTGTATGAGCGGCAGCCGCTGGTGATTGTCAATCTTACTGGCGAGGCTTCTCCTGAGGAAATCCTTGCCGTAGAAAAGAAAGTTTCCGACTCGGTATATTCAAAATTCGGCATCAGGCTTCAACCTGAAGTGGAACATATTTAATTTCATAGATTCATGAGTTCATTTGTAGTTGAAGGCGGACATAAGCTCAGCGGCACCATCAGGCCCCAGGGAGCCAAGAACGAAGCTCTTGAAGTCATCAGCGCCGTTCTTCTCACTTCGGAAGAAGTGACCATATCCAATGTGCCCGAAATCCTTGACATACGCAACCTCATCCTTCTTCTCGAAGGCATGGGAGTGAAGGTGCGCCGGATAGAGAAGGGCAAATATGCCTTCAGGGCCGACGATATCGACGAAGAATATATAGAAAGCGAGGATTTCGTGCGCAAATGCGCTTCTTTCAGGGGATCTCTGATGGTTGTGGGGCCGCTTCTCGCCCGTTTCGGGCACACATGGTTCCCGAAACCCGGTGGAGACAAGATCGGCCGCCGCAGGGTGGATACCCATATAACGGGAATGCTCAACCTCGGGGCAGAACTCAAATACGATGCGGACAGGCGGGCGTTCTATCTGTATCTTCCTGAGGGCAGGCATCTTAAGGGCCGGTATATGCTGCTGGATGAGGCGTCGGTGACAGGCACGGCCAACATCCTTATGGCTGCAGTCCTTGCCGAAGGCACCACGACAATATACAATGCTGCCTGCGAGCCGTATATCCAGCAGCTTTCCCGCATGCTCGTCAGGATGGGGGCGAAGATTGACGGCATCGGCTCGAATCTTCTTAGGATAAACGGTGTGCCACGCCTCTCGGGAACGGAGCATACCCTCCTTCCGGACATGATCGAAGTCGGCAGCTTCATAGGCATGGCGGCCATGAACAGGAGCTCCGTCACAATCAAGGATGTGTCTTACTCGGACCTGGGCATGATTCCGGATGCATTCCGCCGGCTCGGAATAAATGTGCAGCAGAGGAATGACGACATCCATGTGCCGGAACAGGAGAGTTATGTCATTGAATCATTCCTTGACGGCTCTATAATGACAATATCGGACGCCCCATGGCCCGGCCTGACTCCGGACCTGCTGAGCGTGATGCTTGTAGTGGCCACGCAGTGCAGGGGAAGCGTGCTTATCCATCAGAAAATGTTCGAGAGCAGGCTGTTTTTCGTCGACCGTCTCATAGACATGGGCGCCCAGATTATTCTCTGCGACCCCCACAGGGCAGTCGTCATCGGACATGACCACAATTTCACCCTCAGGGCCAACAATATGCTTTCCCCGGACATAAGGGCAGGCATCGCCATGCTCATTGCCGCCATGTCTGCAAAGGGGACGAGTGTCATCGGCAATATAGAGCAGATAGACAGGGGATATGAGGATATAGATTTGCGTCTCAATGCATTGGGTGCAAGCATAGCCCGCCAGTAGCAGTCCGGTCCTGCAGCCTGGTCCTGTGTGCGGGCTACAGGATTCCGTCTGTCGTTCTTTCTGGTCAGTCTTTCTTCCTGATTATGTTGAGGCCGTCCCTTACGGGGAGAATCACGGATTCGACCCTCGGGTCGGCCATTACCATGTCATTGAAGCCTGCTATTCCGACGGTCTGCCGGTCCTGGGGAAGAGGGTCCTGGCAGACTTTGCCGTCCCACAGCACATTGTCTGCGAGAATGAATCCCCCGGGGCGCACCATGTCAAAGACAAGGCCGTAGTATTCGCAGTATTCCCTCTTGTTGGCATCGATGTAGACGAGGTCATAGAGCCTTCCCTTCAGTCCGGCGAGGGTTTCCTTCGCATCCCCGACATGCAGGGAGATTTTGTCTGAGAGACCTGCCCGGGAGAATCCTTCCAGAATCAGGTCCTCGAGTTCATCATTTATCTCAAGTGTGTCAAGATGGCCTCCTTCACCCAGTCCGGAAGCAAGGCATACTGCCGAATAGCCGGTGAAAGTCCCTATTTCAAGGATTGAGGCGGGGCGGATCATTTCCACCAGCATGGTCAGGAAACGGCCTTGCACTGCTCCTGACAGCATCCTTGCATGATTGGTGCGGATGTTGGTCTGGCATTCAATCCATGCGAGAGCCTCGCCCTGCGGGGTGGAATGTTCTGAAATATATCTGTCGAGCCTGTCCATGTCAATCGGATGATGTTTGTCAGATGAAGACCAGTCTTGACAGCCTTGCGCCGTCGAACAGTTCATTGGCCATTTCCATTATGTCTCCTGCCGTGATGGCTTCTATTTTGGACTTTGTCTCGCCGTCATCCGGTATCATGCCGTATGTCATGAGGCTCTTGCCCATGGACAGACATTGGGTCTCCCCGTTGTCTGAACTTATCGCAAGCTGTCCGAGAAGCTGTTTCTTGGCGGATTTCAGGGCTCTGTCGCTGAACGCTCTGGTCTTCAGCTTCACAAGTTCCCTGTCTATCGCGGAAATGCATTTGTCAAGATTGTCCTTGTCGCAGCCGAGGCTTATGGCGACAATGCCTGAATCCGCATATTGGGTGTAGGTGCATTCCACCCCGTAGACCCAGCCGTGCTTTTCCCTCAGGACGGAATTGAGTATCGAATTGCTTGCCGGCCCCCCGAGAATATTGCACAGGAGTACCGTAGCCAGCCTTTTCTTCTCTTCGTACAGAGATGGGGCTGTGGTGCCTATCACGCAGTTCGCCTGATGATTGCGCTTGGACACCTTTTGCGAGAACAGCGGCGGCGCCGGTCTGAAGTACGAATGCGGATTCCCTGTATTGCGGACGGCTGCCTGGCAGTCATTTCCCCGCCCTTTCCCGAAGAATTTTTCTGCCATGGCAAGCAGCGACTTTTCCATTTTGTCTTCGCTGATGTCGGCCACCGCAGTGAATGCCATTTCTTCCGGAATGAATTTTTCCCTGACGAATCTCATGAGTTCACCGCGGGTTATCTTCTTCACCGAAGACACTGAACCGAGAATAGGCCTTGAAAGCGGATGCCCGGCGAAGAGCATCTCCTCGAATCTGTCATAAATGTCTTCGGCAGGGGCATCCTTATATGAATTTATTTCATCTATTATGACGCATTTTTCGGTCTCAATCTCATTTTCGGGAAAAGTCGCTTCCGTCACAAGTTCAAACAGCAGGGCTGCGGCTTTCCTGAGGTCTTCCCTGAGGACGGTGGCGTGGAGGACTATTTCCTCCTTGGTCGTGTATGCGTTCAGTTCTCCCCCGAGTCTGTCAAGGCAGCTGTTGATGGCCACTGCATTTCTCTTGGCCGTCCCCTTGAACAGCGTGTGCTCCACGAAATGCGCCGTGCCCGGATGAAAGCCGTCTTCATCCCTTGTCCCGCACCGGATGCTGAGAGAGCAATATCCCACTGCCTTCCCGCTTTGTCTTACGGCATACCTCATGCCGCAGTCAGCTTTCCCGCACTTCATCTGTCTGTCTTTTACGGAACCTTATCTGCGTCCTGAAGATATTCTCATCAGGTCTTCCGGGAGAAATCCGGGACCTGTCTTTTTCGTTATCTTGTGTTTCCTGAAGTAATACAGCTCGTGGGTGCCTGCATCTATGAGCATCTTGTAGCAGTATGACGAGCCTGCAACAGGCTCAAAGGGAGCCACTGTATAGCTCACAATGGTGTCAGGCGCATTGTCCAGCATCAGGTCATCGGTGTCTGATTCATCTGCCGCGGCAATCCCGTCCCTGAAATACAAGTCACGGATATCATCGGTGATGTCCTCGGAAAGGTCGTCTTCAGAGAAGACAATTGACATCCCGCCGGTCTCATAAAGATTGCCGGAAGTCTCCGACAGCGTAGAGTAGGCGGACAGGCTGCTGGACAGGATATGTGAAATCTGTTCCTGCATTATGTCAATCAGGGCCGGAAGAAAAATCATTTCCCGTCCGGACGGATATCTGGCGGAGCACAGGGGGATGGAGACCAGCTCCAGCATTTTGCCGAGGCCCTTGTCCGCCTTTTCCCCTCCCTTGATGAGGGTGAGCATCTGTATTCCCGGCTCCGGTTCTTTCCTGAAGCGGCTTTTGACGCACATCAGAAAATAATAGTCGCTGCTGCCTTTGAGCGAATTGAATTCTTCAAGGCTGCAGAACTCGAATGGCGATATTGTCCATCTTGTGCGGATTTCCTCTGACAGAGCCGAGTCAAAGAACTCATTGCCCGTCAGTACGATTTTAGTGGTCTTTTCCTGAAAATCCTTGATTTTGGCATCCTTGGTGACAATCTGTGCCTGCGCCGACAATGTCACCGGCAGGACTGCGGCAATCAGAAGAAGCATTAATCTTTTCATACAGTCAATCCCTTTCCCTGATATTTCTTGTGGAAACGGGGCTGCAAAGTTACAAAAATATGATTAAATTTGTCGGCTATGACAGATTATGTAGTATCAGCCCGAAAATATCGTCCGGAGAATTTCGAATCTCTGGTCGGACAGGACAATATCGCCCGTACCCTCAAGAATTCCATTCAGAAAGGCCAGCTCGCGCATGCATACCTCTTCTGCGGTCCGAGAGGTGTGGGAAAGACCAGTACGGCGAGGATTTTCGCCAAGACCATCAACTGCTCCGACCCGGGGCCGGACCTGGAACCATGCGGGAAATGCGAGTCATGCATTTCCTTCGCCGAAGGCCGTTCATATTGCATACATGAGCTTGATGCGGCTTCCAACAACGGCGTGGATGACATAAAGGCCCTCATGGAACAGGTGAGGATTCCTCCCCAGGTCGGCAGATACAGCGTCTACATAATAGATGAGGTGCACATGCTTTCCCAGTCGGCCTTCAATGCTTTCCTCAAGACCCTCGAGGAGCCGCCGGCGCATGCCATATTCATACTTGCAACCACGGAGAAGCACAAGATACTGCCGACCATCCTGTCCCGCTGCCAGACATATGACTTCAACAGGATAACCGTGGAGAATATTGTCATGAATCTCCGCCATATCGCTGAACTTGAGCATATCACGATAGATGACGAGTCCCTGCATGTCATAGCGCTGAAGGCTGACGGGGCCATGCGCGATGCCCTGACAATCTTTGACCAGACAGTGGCATTCTGCGGCACCGACATCAGATACCAGGACGTGCTGGCCAATCTGAATGTCCTTGACTATGAGCATTGCTTCAGCCTTGTCGATGATTTCCTGTCGGGCGATTGCCCCGCCGCCCTGCTGAAGTTCGACGAGATCCTGTCCAGGGGATTCAATGCGCTTTATTTCGTCTCGGCGCTCAGCAGCCATCTGCGGGACCTTGTGGTGAGCAAGAGCTCCGGACTTGACGCATTGCTGGATCTGCCGGATTCCCTGAAGAAAAGGTACAGGGAGCAGGCCGGCCGGTGTCCGTTGAAATTCCTTTATGATGCGCTTGCCCTGACCGTCCAGTGCGAGTCCGGGTACAGGCAGAGCGTCAATCCCCGCCTGCATATAGAATTCACACTGATGAGGCTGTGTACTCTTGTGAATCCTGTGGCGGAAGTCCGCCAAGTGTCATCTCCGGCATCATCACCTGCGCCGACGGTACAGGAAGTACAATCCACACAGGCGGTTCCGTCTGTGCCGCAGACATCTGCAGGTCCGGACAGGCCTGCCGTACAGCAGCCGTCCATGCCGGCATCATCAGCAGAAGAAAGTGTCCCGGGAGGCCGTCAGAGGCGGAGGAGCCAGAAGTCCGTGATGTCAATCATGGAGAAATCCGGTGAAGAAGCCGCCCCGGCCAAGCAGGAGGGGCCGGATGAGAGACCGCAGGGCGGGATTCCTTCTGATGAGGCCATAGAATCCGCATGGGAAAGACTTGTCAGTGAATATTCGTCGCAGCCGAGGCTTGCCAGCACACTCGGGGCTTCAAAGCTTGAGTTTGAAAGCGACGGGGCAGTAAAGACAGTGACGTTCAGAGTCGTCAATGTGGCCCAGAAGACATGGATTGAAACGAAGCGCCTCAGGGACCTTGAAGGTTCCCTGCAGAGACTGGCAGGCTCTTCGTCCATCACCTTGCGCGTGGACGTGCAGCCTGATGACAGCACGGGGGCAGAAATCCCCTATACCCAGACGGAGCAGGCCAAGGTGCTCATGGAGCAGAATGACGAGGTGAGGAACCTTATAGTCGACCTCGGCTTTGACATAAAGTGACGGGAATCCGGACAGTCAAAACGCCGCCTTATTTTTAATAGCTTTTATATTATCGTTAAATAGCTTTTAATTATTTAAATAGCTTTTATATTATCCCATGAAACTGCGTTGCGAAAATCTTGTCAAGAAATATGGTATCAGGACAGTCGTGAAAGGTGTGTCAATGGAGGCCGAGCAGGGTGAGATTGTCGGCTTCCTCGGCCCGAACGGGGCAGGCAAGACCACCAGCTTCTACATGATTACGGGATTGATTGTCCCCAATGCCGGAAGGATTTACCTTGATGATGAAGACATCACGTCACTGCCGATGTACAAGCGTGCCCAGAAGGGGGTCGGCTATCTGGCCCAGGAGGCATCTGTGTTCCGCCGCATGTCTGTAGAGGACAATATTCTCTCTGTAATGGAGATGAAAGGCTACAGGAAGGCCGAGCGCAAGGAGCGCCTTGAGTCTCTCATCGAGGAATTCGGACTTCAGAAGGTGCGCAAGAGCCTTGGCATCCAGCTTTCCGGAGGAGAAAGGCGCCGCTGCGAAATTGCCCGGGCCTTGTCAATTGACCCCAAGTTCATCCTTCTTGACGAACCGTTCGCAGGAGTGGACCCGATAGCGGTGGAGGATATACAGCATATTATCGCCAAGCTGAAATACAAGAATATAGGTGTAATCATCACTGACCACAATGTGGGTGAGACGCTTGCCATCATAGACAGGGCATATCTCCTGTATGAGGGTACTATTCTTCAGAGCGGTACTCCCGAAGAACTTGCCGCCGATGACGAAGTCCGCACCAAGTACCTGGGGTCCAACTTTGTCCTCAAGAGATCCGTCGCATTTGAGGGCCGGGAGCCGAAAAAGCCAGATGCGGCCCGCTAGACATAGACATATGTCCTGACGTCATCGGCAGTGATGCGGTTTCCGGAAAGGATGAGGAGCCTTTCGACCACATTGCGGAGTTCCCTGATATTGCCCGTCCAGCTCTTGTCCACAAGGAGCTGCATCGCTTCAGGGTCGACCTCTCTTTTTGCAAGGGCGGACTCGGAGCATATCTGGTTCATGAAATAATCCACCAGCAGCGGAATGTCCGGCTTGCGCTCGTCTAGGGACGGGACATTGATGACTATGACGCTGAGCCTGTGGTACAGGTCTTCCCTGAAATTCCCTTTTGCTATTTCGTCTTTCAGGTTTTTGTTGGTGGCGGCTATCACTCTGACATCCACGGTAATGTCTTTGTCGCTTCCCACTCTGGACAATTTCTTTTCCTGAAGGACCCTCAGCACCTTGGCCTGGGCTGCAAGGCTCATGTCTCCGATTTCATCAAGGAAAAGCGTGCCTCCGTCGGCCTGCTCGAATTTCCCCTTGTGCTGCCTTATGGCTGAAGTGAATGCCCCTTTCTCGTGGCCGAAGAGCTCGCTCTCAATCAGTTCTGAAGGGATAGCCGCACAGTTGACCTCAATGTACGGCATGGAGGAGCGGCTGCTCTTCTGGTGCAGTGTTCGTGCGACGAGTTCCTTGCCTGTCCCGTTTGCCCCTGTTATGAGCACCCTTGCATCAGTGGGCGCCACCCTGTCGATCATCTCGCGGATATGCTGGATTGCCGGCGATTCCCCGATCATCTGCTGCCCGTATACTTTTCTGGTGAGCCTCCTGGTCTCCGAGACGAGCGTCACCTTTTCCGTGGCATTTTTTATGGTAATGAGTATCCTGTTGAGGTCCAGAGGCTTCTGTATGAAGTCAAAAGCTCCCTTCTTGATGCATTCTACGGCGGTATCAATGTCACCGTGTCCGGATATCATTATGATTGCGGAGTCAACTCCGTCATTGTGAAGCTTTTCAAGCACTTCAACGCCATCCATCCCCGGCATCTTTATGTCGCAGAAAATGACATTGTATTTCTCTTTTTCCGCCATTTCGCATCCGGATGTCCCGTCTTCGGCGACATCGACTTCATAGCCTTCGTCGGAAAGAATCTCTTTCAGGGAATTCCTGATGGAGCGCTCGTCGTCTATAATAAGAAGTTTCATTTACAAAAAATCTTTATCTGCAAAAGTATCTTTATCCCAAAAATCTTTATCTGTAAAAATATCTTCCCATACAAATATCGGACATTTTTCATCACTTTGCATAAAAATTTCTATTTTTGTCAGCTAAACATGTACTGATGCATATACCTGACATTATCATTGCGGTTGACGGATATTCCTCCACGGGCAAAAGTTCTTTTGCAAAAATGATTGCCCGTGAGTTCGGTTTCCTGTATCTTGATTCAGGGGCCCTGTACAGGGGTGTGACACTTTTTGCGATAGAAAAGGGCATGATATCCGCTGACGGGAAGATTGATGTCCCGGCGCTGGAGGCCGCCCTGCCGTCGCTTGACATTCATTTCGGGGAGTCGGAAACCGGAAGTCTCACATACATGGGTGACAGATGCATAGAAAAGGACATCCGGACGCTTGCGGTATCCGGAAAGGTGAGTCCTGTGGCAGCCCTTCCCCAGGTGAGGGAATATGTGGACAGAAGGCTGCGTTTTCTCGGCAGGAGAAAGCGGGTCGTGCTTGACGGCAGGGACATAGGCACGACGGTCTTCCCTGATGCCGAGCTGAAGATATTCATGACGGCCGATGTCGGGGTGCGCGCAATGAGGAGAATGACCGAAATGCGGTCAAAGGGAGAAGATGTCAGATATGAGGATGTCCTGCACAATCTTCAGGAACGGGACTACATCGATTCCCACAGGAAGGCCTCTCCCCTTGCCATGGCAGAGGACGCGGTGGTTCTGGACAATTCAAGGATGACGCCTGAGGACCAGATGGTCTGGCTGCGTGACATCATGAGGAAAAAATTCAATCTGACAGACGAAGACTAAATATTGCAGATATGGGCATTACTGTAGATATTGACAGCAATTCAGGATTCTGTGCCGGAGTGATCCGCGCAATAGGGAAGGCTGAGGAATTCCTTGACGGCAGGGCCGGAAACGGGAAGAAACTGTTCTCCCTCGGGGCCATAGTCCACAATGACGCGGAATTGAAGAGGCTTGAAGACAAAGGCCTTGTCTGCATAGACCGTGATGACCTTGATGATATGCTTGACGCCGACGGCGAATACCTTCTCATAAGGGCCCATGGCGAGCCTCCGCAGACATATGCCAAGGCCAGGGCCCATGGATTTGCAGTCGTGGACTGCACATGTCCTGTCGTCCTGAAGCTGCAGAAGAGCATAAGGGAAGCCTTTGCCGGACTCGCCGGACGCAACGGGCAGATTGTCATTTTCGGCAAGCCCGGTCATGCTGAAGTGCTGGGCCTCATGGGCCAGACGGACGGCAATGCCGTGGTGATAGAGGACATGAAAATGCTCATGGATGCCGTTTCCGACGGTTCCATTGACCTGCACCGGCCGGTTGAAATATTCTCGCAGACGACAAAGAGCCCGGCGGAATATGCTTCTGTCTGCAGCCGTCTCGAGCAGATGATGGCGGAAGCCAATGAATTGTCCATGGAAAGGTTCAAGGGCACGAAAATGTTTGTCCAGCACAATACCATATGCTCACAGGTGGCGACACGCCATGCCAAGCTGTCGGCGTTTGCCCTGGGACATGATATAGTGATATTTGTTTCCGGCAAGTCAAGTTCCAACGGGAAAGTGCTGTGCGAAAGATGCAAGTCGTTGAACATAAGGACTTATCATATAGATTCCCCGGAAGAGCTCCGCAGGGAATGGTTCCGTCCTGACGACAAGGCCGGTGTATGCGGCGCGGCATCCACTCCGAAATGGCTGCTCGAGGAAGTGGCGGAAGAAATCCGTTCCTATAACGTAAGGTAGTCCCGCGGAAAGTGAATGATTGTGGCAGGATTGTGCTTGGCACGGCTGAACGGCAGAAAATTTTTGCAGAATGACCGACAATTTATAATTTTGCAGCCGCAAAAACTTACAGTCAATCATTTAAACGAAATATTTATGGCAACTACAGCTGATTTTAAAAATGGTCTTTATCTCAATTTCAACGGCAAGCCATGCTCAATAGTATGGTTTCAGCATGTGAAGCCCGGGAAGGGTCCGGCATTCGTGAAGACGAAGCTCCGCAACCTTGAGAACGGACGTATCCTTGAAAATACTTTCACTGCCGGGGCCAAGATAGAGACAATCAATGTCGAAAGAAGACCGTACCAGTTCCTTTACAAGGACGAGGACGGATACAATTTCATGCATGAGGAGACCTTCGAGCAGATACATCTCGGAGAGGATCTCGTCGAGAATGCCGACCTCATGAAAGAGGGACAGCATGTCGAAATGATGTTCGTGGCTGACGAGGAAAGGTGCCTGACCTGCGAACTTCCTACTTATGTCGAGCTTGAGGTTACCTATACTGAACCGGCGGTAAAGGGCGACACCGCCTCTACGAACGCCCTCAAGGAAGCCACTCTTGAGACCGGCGCCATCATCATGGTCCCTCTCTTCATCAACCAGGGAGACAAGATCAGGGTCAACACCACCGACCGTTCCTATGGTGAACGGGTAAAATGATTCCTTACCTGAGCTTCGGGAGGCGTACGGTGAAGCATGCCCCTTTCAGCACGAAGGAGCGCTGGTAGAGTATTTCGCCGTTGCACTTCTCGACAATGTTCCTGCATATTGCAAGACCGAGTCCGGTGCCGGAGCTCTTTGTCGTGAAGTTGGGGGTAAAGAGCTTGCCGAGATTCTCTTCTCTTACGCCCGGCCCGTTGTCTTCGAATACAATGTCATAATAGCCGTCTTTCATACTGTTGCGTATGAAGATGGCTATTTGTCCTTTCACCGGTTCCCTCCCGGCGTCGGAATCCTCTTTCTGCTGGATTTCAATTGCCTGTATGGCGTTTGTCATGAGATTGACGAATACCCTTATGAGCTGAGGCTTAGGGGCCATTACCATGGCATTGTCAAGTCCCATATATGACATTGTGATGTTTTCCTTATTGTCGAATATGGTAAGCTGTTCCTGGATTATCCTGTCAAGGTCCAGTTCCACAGGGGTTTCACTGTAGAGCTTTGCGAATGTGGAGAATTCATTCGCAGTTTCCGTCAGGATGTCGATGTGCTCGAGGATTACGGCGGAGACCTTGTCGAATTTCTCTTCCCATGACGGGTCATTCTTCTGTTTCAGGCGGATGAGCCTCTGTATCTCAAGCTTTATCGGAGTAAGCGGATTCTTTATCTCATGGGCTACCTGCCGAGCCATTTCGCTCCACGCCTTGTCCCTTTCGGCCTGAGCAAGTTTTCTGGTACTGTCGGAAAGGTCATGCACCATTCTGTTGTATGCCTCCACAAGGGTGGAAATCTCATCCTCCCGCTTGTAGATGATGTATTCAAGCCCGTGAATGCCAGTCGAGTTCATTTTTCTTCCCATTTCAAGAATCGGCCTGAACATTCCGTTCACGATGGTGGTTGAAACTATTATCGTGGCGGCAAGCAGTATGATGAAGAGGTTGATGATGGTGGCGGAATGGAAGAATGCGTCTCTCTTGAGGTCATACCCCTGGTCCGTGTACGGGGAATTCAATATCGCCAGGAGATTCCCGTTCCCGTTGAACAGGGGGGCATACATTGAATAGAATGTGTGTCCGGCGAATTCTTCCCGGTTTATATATATTCTCCGGTTCTCATATACAATGTTGTAGTAGGCGTCCTGGTTGATTCTTGACCCGAAGATGCTCCTGTCGAAAATTTCGGGCGTGGTTGACTTGAATATCTTCCCTCCCGGAGTATACAGGTTTATGTCTGACTTTGCAATATTTTCAGCCTCGCTGATCAGGTCGGAGAATTCCCTTGAATTAAGGGCATGATAGTCATCCAGATATTTTATCCTTGATTCCAGCATTGCTTTGACGGTGTTTATCTTGCTGGACATCAGATTGTTCATGTTGTTTTCATTCCGGTTGTACACGAAAGTGACACTGGCTGTGGTCATAATGATGAGCGTCAGGAACAATGCGGTGCACAACAAGGTGTTGATGCGTGTCCTGTAGTAGTTTTTCCTGAAGACATGCCCTCTTTTCTTCTTTTTCTTCGAAAAGACATAAAGAAACCCGAATATGATGAGGACCATGTATGAGAATGTAATGAAATATATCATTATTCCCCTTACGGGCCTGGAAATGACAATTACTTCATTGTCGGAAATCCAGCTGACGAAATGCTTGCTGTTCTTTGTCTTGAAGATTTCGCTCCGCTGCGGGTCAGGCATGTCTCCGCCTTTGTCTGAAATGACTGCCGGATATGCATAGTTGCCCCTGTATGTCACAAGTTTTCCTGAAATATATTTCGCATAGGAATACAGAGGGGGAATCGATACGGTCCCGGCTCTGCCGCCAAGGCCGGGGATGTCTCTTAATCCTCTGTTTTCCGAATATGCCTTTGGCTTGACTTCCAGGAACATGCGGGTAATGCCGGACTTCTCGGAATAATATATGAACATGCCGATATAGCCTGGTATTCCGTTTTCATTGACATAGAAGAAGCGTGAATTGTCAGCAAGCGGGGACCCGGTCCTCACCCTGCGGTTGAAATATTCCAGACAGTTCATCTTTTCTCCCGTGGGTGATGTGACCATGCCTGTGTTCGGACATAAAGTGACTATCACGTCATAGTTCCTTGAGATGCCCCCGAGGTAGTTTTCCGTGAGCCTGTTCAGGATCATCATGCTGCTCATGGTCTCTCCGGACAGGGTGGACAGGAACGGGTCCCCTGCTATTTCATTTTCGACTGACCTGAGCTGTATCTCGATTTCCAGGTCCCTGTCGACGGCAAGGCGGTTGGTCCATACCATGATTCTGTCCTTCTCTTTCCTGTAGCCGGTGACTGCCGATACCGCGGAGAGATATCCTGCGCACAGAATAGCAAAGATGAACAGGAAAGGGACGGAAAAGGCGTTGTATTTTATGTTGAAATAATATTTGGATACCGGCTTCAGCATCTGCACCAGCAGCAGGATGGAAAAGAATATGGCGGTATATGAGATGTATACGATAACTGTATATATGGTAATCTGGTTCCAGAGATAGAGTTCCAGCGATATGTTGGAATTTGCCGCCAGACTCTTTATGCTGAAGTGGACATAGGCGCAGGTCAGTATCAGCATGCCCGTTATGGCGGCAGAGTATATGAGCCTTGCCGCATTCGTGTTCTTGCGCCGGATTATCCCGATGAATTGTCTTCTGGCAAGGAACACGCAGAGGATATACATGCAGATGCCCAGGTTGAGGATAATCATTGCCCCGAACGAATACAGTATTTTGCCTCCTGCATAGACCGTGGGAGAAAATATTTCATAATTGACCTGCTTCCCCAGGAAATATACGGAGGCAGTCATGCCTGTCATCAGGATTGCGGCAATCGCGAAATTCCGTATTGACCTGTGTGTCCAGAACCAGAACAGGATGGCGAACGTAACCATCAGAAGGCCGAGCCATCTGAGGATGGAATTGGCAAACAGGGATTGCGGGACCGTCGTGTCTGCAAGAAGCTTGAACATCGGCTGTCCGTCAATGCTTACGGGAGTGCCTCCGGATTCATTCAGCGGGCAGATGTCAATCCATGAACCGATTTTCAGCCTCGGGTTTACCCCGTTGCCCATGTCCCTCAGGCCTTCGAGCAGGGAGTTTTTGATTTCGAGACCTCCGACAATGCGGCAGTCCACGCCGTCAGTCATAATCCTGGCGATATACCATTTGGGGCCGAGATTCACATAACTGAACCTGTCCCCGATTTCCGACAGCGGCGAGACCATGCTCGTCCTGATGCTGGAGAATCTCTGGAAAATCAGCCGGGAGCCCAGGTCGTCATTAAGAATCGGGAACTGGTTGTTCCATGACTGCAATGTGTCGTATACATATCTGTATACAACCATGTCTTCGGGGAGATTCTTCAGGTCAAGCCATTCCGAATGGTCGGATTCCATGGCTTCCTTCATTTCCCGGTCCAGAATCCTGAGCCTTTTCTCCAGAATCCTTTCCGTCCTGGCGGCTATATGTTCAGAATCTGCCGATGAAGTCGATACTATCATTGACAGCAGGAAGATGAGTGCTGCCGCCACGATGCAGAATTTATAGCCGTTTTTCATTATATGTTTCCGGATATTTCTCATTTTCTGAATTTTATGTTCCCGCGTTGTATCCTCTTGGACATGATTCCCTATTCATGGTGATATGGCAGGCCGCGGATGATTGTGAATGCCCTGTAGAGCTGTTCCGCGAATATGACTCTGGCCATCTGATGTGAAAATGTCATTCTGGACAGGGAGATCATGCCGTTGCTCCTCTCGTAGACCTTTTTCGAGAATCCGTATGGCCCTCCGATGACAAAAACCATGTCCCTGCTCCCCGCATCCAGCTTTTTCCCGATGACTGCGGCCCATTCGGCGGACGAGAATCCTTTGCCGTGCTCGTCAAGCAGAATGACTTCGTCAGTTGCCTTGATATTTTTCAGAATCAGCTCCCCTTCCTTGTCCTTTACCTGTTCCCGGCTCAATGACGCTGCATTCTTCAGCTCCGGGATTTCCCTTACCGAGAACGGCACGAAGTGCACGAGCCTTGCGGAATATGTGTTCAGCCCGTCAAGAATCCAGTTTTTCTCGGTTTGACCCATTGTCAGCAAAGTGATTTTCATTTGTATTGTGTTATGATACAAAGTTAAGGATGTGGCTCGGAATTTGCAATATTCATGCGCGGCGATTAAATTCCCATGATTTCCGATGAGCAGGCTATTGTTGAATATTCATGCGCTTGTGTGTACACTGGCTTTATTTGCCGTAGGCATCCGGGCATCGGCTTCATCCCAGGACGGCACATATGATGTATTCGTCCCCATTGCCAAATATATGGGGCAGGGCAATGCGGAAAAGCTTTCGGCATGGTTCGCCGACAATCTTGAGATTGCAGTCATGTCTCCATCGAATGCCTCAAGCCGCAGTCAGGCCCGCCAGATTCTTGAAGCGTTCTTCAACTCCTATACTCCGCGTTCATTTGAAATCACCCACACGGCAGGCCGTTCCCATTTCAAATATGCCATCGGGTCTCTGAATGCCGGGGGCGAGATATTTTCAGTGACAATCTTCGTGTGCAGGTGCGATGATGAGTATTCCATCCAGCAACTGAAGATTGAAAGGTTGAAATGAACTTGCCGGCTGCAGTCTCCGATGTTTTGGCATAGCTTTTGCAATTTCTAAAGCCGGTTAGTTTAGTTGTTAATAATAGGGTTATAGTAAAAGAAGAGCAGCTCCGTAAGGGTTGCTCTTCTTTTTGTCTGATGCCTGTTCGGTCGGAATGGCGTCTGTCGCATTTGCTGCGTCTATTTCTGCCTCATGAAGATTCTCACAGGGCAGCCCGTGAAGCCGAACTTCTCCCTCAGGCGGTTCTCGAGGAATCTCTTGTAAGGGTCCTTGACATACTGCGGGAGGTTGCAGAAGAAGGCGAAGGCCGGGGACTTGGAAGGAAGCTGGGTGATGTATTTTATTTTCACATACTTGCCCTTCCATGCAGGCGGCGGGTAGTTCTCGATTTCAGGGAGCATCACCTCGTTCAGGACGGATGTAGGTATTTTTTTGGAGTAGTTGCCGTAGACCATTGCTCCGGCATCCAGGACATCCATGATTCTCTGCTTCTTTATGACAGAAGTGAAGATAATCGGAATGTCATTGAACGGGGCGAGCCTTGCCTTCAGGCTTTCCGTGTATTCCTTGAGGGTGTTGCTGCTCTTTTCAAGGGTGTCCCATTTGTTTACGACAAGGATACAGCCTTTCCTGTTCTTTTCTATAAGATTAAGGATGTTCATGTCCTGGGCCTCGAGTCCGGTCTGTGCGTCAATCATGAGGATGCACACATCGGAATGCTCTATTGCCCTGATTGCCCTCATCACGGAGTAGAACTCAAGGTCTTCGTGGACTTTCCCTTTCTTCCTCATTCCTGCCGTGTCCACGAGAACGAATTCGTGCCCGAACTTGTTGTAGTAGGACGAGATGGAATCCCTTGTGGTGCCGGCAAGAGGGGTCACGATGTTCCTGTCTGTGCCGAGCAGGGCGTTGGTGAGTGAGGATTTGCCGACATTTGGCCTTCCGACAATGGCTATCCTCGGAACCCCGGGATGCTCGTCCTCTGCTGCGGCATCAGGGGGAAGGCGCCTTACAATCTCGTCCAGGAGGTCGCCTGTGCCGCCTCCGTTTGCCGCCGATATGCTCCATACCTCTCCCAGCCCCAGGGAATAGAACTGGTAGGAGTCGTACATCTTTTCTCCGCTGTCCACTTTGTTGACGGCGAGCACGACAGGCTTCCTGCTGCGCCTGAGCAGGTCGGCTATCTCGGCGTCATAGTCGGTGATGCCTGTGGCCGCCTCGGTCATGAAAAGGACGAGGTCGGACTCTTCGATGGCGGTGACAACCTGCTTGCGGATTTCCTCCTCGAATATGTCATCGGACCCCGATGTATATCCTCCGGTGTCCACGACGGAAAATTCGGTTCCGCACCATTCGCATTTGCCGTAGTGCCTGTCTCTTGTCACTCCGGCAGTCTCATCCACAATGGCCTGTCTCATTCCCACGAGACGGTTGAACAGGGTGGATTTCCCCACATTCGGCCTTCCTACGATGGCTACAAGACTCATTTCTCTTCTCCTGAATTTTTTTCATAAATCCCGCATCCGGCGCAGTCCGAGCATCCGAGGTCGCTGCATGTCGGGTATTTCTTTCCGTTCTTCTTTCCCCACAGCCTGAGCTCATC
>JADIMJ010000126.1 GCA_017694835.1 Candidatus Cryptobacteroides gallistercoris | reverse complement strand
GCACCACGCACAGATTCGTCTGATTTCAATGTTGCTACTCATGTTATTTCTCCTTATTTCTCCAATATTTTTGTATAACTCCGTAAAATCCCGTAAAATGGCGTAAAAGTTCTCCACGACCTTGCCAACGAAAATCCTCAGATTTCGTGGTGAGGTACACAGGAGGTACAAAAAATGGCGTAAAAAGGCTTAGCAACGATTATCAACGATACCTGTGCAACAAAAAAGGCGCCCGTAAAGAGCGCCATATTAATCGGTATAATCAATTTAACTATTTGATAATCAAGTATTTACTTGCCGATGCAAAAATTCCTGAAAATATTCCCCAGAACCTCGTCCGTTGAGATTTCTCCGACTATCGTACCGATGTGGTAGAGGGCTTCTCTTATGTCCTGGGAGAGCAGGTCGGACGGAAGTGCATCTGAGAGGCCTTTGCGGACCCTGACCAGGGCGTCGCGGGCGTTGGAGAGGGCTTCGTAGTGGCGGGCATTGGTGATGAGGGTGGTGTCGGAGTCGGCGAGGAGGTCGCGGCGGGAGCAGGCGAGGGCGGACTTCAGTACATCAAGGCCCTGGCCGGTCTTGGCGGAGATTGAGATTATTTCCGCATTATTGCCGGATGTCGCGTCACACTGGCGGGCTTTTCTGCCGGGAACAGGCCTTTCCGAATGGCTGGCGTCATCACTGTCCCATGGGAATCTTCCGTAAACTCTAATGTGATGTTCTTCAATTAATGAAACAATATAGTTCTTGATGTTAACATTTTTGTTAGCCATCGACCCGTGCCCAAATTCAGTTCCATATCCTGAGTCTGCTTCTGATCCTGCGGTGTCCGAGGCCCCGTTCTTTTCTGCGGCCGTCCCCTCGATCAGATCGCATTTGTTCAGTATGAAAATCAAATGCTGGTTCTTCAGGTCGACCTGGTCAAGGATGCTGTTGACGCTTGCGGCGACTTCGTCCTCTGCTCTGGTGACATCAATCATGGCGAGGATGACGGAGGCTTCATGGAACTTCTTCCAGCTGCGTTCGATGCCTATCCGTTCAATGGTTTCGTCGGTGTCGCGGATGCCGGCGGTGTCGATGAAGCGGAAAAGGACGCCGCCGATGTTCATGGTCTCTTCCACAGTGTCGCGGGTCGTGCCGTGAATGTCGGAGACGATTGCGCGTTCTTCGCCGAGGAGGGCGTTCAGGAGGGTGCTTTTGCCGGTGTTGGTGGCTCCGACGATTGCCACCGGGACGCCGTTCTTGATGACATTCCCGAGACGGAAGGATTCAAGGAGGGTGGAGATGTGGCGGATGGTGGACTTGAGCAGGGAGTCAAGTTCATCGCGGTCTGCAAACTGCACGTCTTCGTCGCTGAAGTCGAGCTCGAGCTCCATCAGGGAAACTATATGCAGCATCTTGTCCCTCATCTTCTTGAGTTCCCGGGAGAATCCTCCTTTCAGCTGGTTGACGGCAACGCGGTGGGCTGCTGCGTTCTGGGATGCAATCAGGTCGGCGACGGCCTCTGCCTGGGCGAGGTCCATCTTTCCGTTCACAAATGCGCGGCGGGTGAATTCCCCCGGTTCGGCAGTCCTGGCTCCGGCAGCAATCAGCATCTGCATGATTGTGTCGGCGATGTATTTTGAAGCATGGCAGGAAATTTCCGCCGAATCCTCTCCCGTATATGAATGCGGTGCACGGAAAATGCTCACGAGCACATCGTCCAGCGGCTTTTTCTTTTCGTCATATATTGTCCCGAACCTTATGGTGTAGCCCGGGGCGGAAGCAATTGTCCCCGATGAGCATGTCCGATTGCCGGCAGTATCGCCTGCAATATCACCGGCAGGACCGGCGGCTGAAGCCCCCTGGCGGCAACTGACGACTTTGTCTGCAATTTCAAGAGCCTTCGGCCCGCTGACCCTGATAATTGTAATGGCGCCCGTCCCCGGAATGGTCGCGGGGGCACATATGGTATCATCGTATCCCGAATACATTGTTATGATATTTTTCAGAAAATACAATATAATATTTCTGCGAAATTACAATTTTTGCCGCAGTCCGTCAAATTTGCGATATTTGTGCCGGCAAGAGACAATGGCGGCCAAGGGCATACATTTACTACGGGGAGCAGACAATCATGGCAGACAGGATGACAAAGCAGCAGCGGCATCTGTGCATGTCACACATACGCAGCAAAGACACGAAGCCGGAGGTGGCCGTCCGGAAAGGCCTTTTCGCGGCCGGTTTCCGATACAGGCTGAATGTCAGCGCATTGCCGGGCACGCCGGACATAGTGCTAAAAAAATACCATACAGTAATCTTTGTGAACGGATGCTTCTGGCACGGACACGGCGGGTGCAGGCATTTCGTCCTGCCCCAGACCAACAGGCAGTTCTGGCAAGACAAGATTGAGCGCAACATCAGGCGGGATGCTGCCGTCAAGACAAGGCTTGAGGCGCTCGGATGGAAAGTGATTGTCCTTTGGGAATGTGAACTGAATACAGTGGCGCGAAGGGCGGAGACCCTGCCTGCCCTCACCGCCCGCATACTGGAGAATGCCAGGGAATATGAGCAGGAGCAGGCCGCAAGGAGAGCACTCCGCAAAGAAAGGAGGAAGGAAAAGGAAGGCAAAGAAACACGCCGCCGGTGCCTCGAGGAAGAGGTCGGCAGGCGTTATCATGTTCCCGGGCGGATTGTCCGGGCTTCGATGGATTCAGATGATGACATCCTGTCGCAATGACAGGCCGTCCTGATTATTCGGTCCTTCCCGGATACTGCTTCAGTCCTTCAGCAAGGCACTTGAGGGCTTTCTCCATTTCAGGGATTTCAAGCACATACGCTATACGGGCATAGTTGGTCCCCATTCCCGGAGTCTTGAAGAATGACGCTGCCGGGGTGACCATGGTCGTGGCGTTCTCGTACCTGAATTCCTCGAGCATCCAGCGGGCGAACTTCTCGGTGTCGTCGACCGGAAGCTTGGCCACGGTGTAGAAGGCACCCATTGGAAGGGGAGTGTAAACCCCCGGAATCGAGTTCAGGGTGTCTATCATATAGTTCCTTCTTCTTATGTATTCTTCGCGGACAGCGTCGAAATATTCCTGTGGGGTGTCGAGGGCGCCGATGGCGGCAATCTGTCCGAGTACAGGAGGGCAGAGGCGGGCCTGGGCGTACTTCATGGCAGCGGCCATCACTTCCCTGTTGTGGGACACGATGCAGCCGACGCGCGCGCCGCAGAGATTGTATCTCTTTGACACAGAATCAACCAGAATGACATTCTGGTCAAGGTCAGGGATGTTCATGGCCGAGAAATGAGGCTCGTCGGTGTAGCAGAATTCCCTGTACACTTCATCGGAGATGAGGAAGAGGTCATGCCTGCGGGCCACTTCTCCGAGGGCGAGCATGCTCTCCTTGGTATATAGGGTTCCGGTAGGGTTGCCCGGGTTGCATATCAGGATGGCCTTGGTCTTGTCCGTGATGGCCTTTTCGAATTCCTCGATGTCAGGCACCTGGAAACCTTTGCTTATGTCGGTCGGAATGGCCTTCAGGGTGATTTCATTCATGAAGGCGAAAGTGTTGTAGTTGGTGTAGAACGGCTCGAGCACAAGCACTTCGTCTCCGGCGTTGCATGTGATTTCAAGGGCAAGGAGGACGCTCTCGCTGCCGGCGACCGTCACGATGAGCTCCGGGACCTCGATGTTGATGCCGATTTTGCGGTAGTATTTTTCCACGAGCCCTTTCCTGAGCTCCATCAGGCCTGCAGAATTGGAATAGGAAACATTCTTCAGATTTATGTTTTTCACTGCATCAAGGGCACATGACGGGGACTTTATGTCCGGCTGTCCCATATTGAGCCTGTATACTTTAACACCTTTCTCAACTGCCGCGTCAGCAAGCGGTATGAGTTTTCTGATGGCAGATGCCGGCATCTGCTGGGCCTTAGCGGAAATCTTTGCCATATTTTTGTTCAATTAAATCGGCTGCAAATATAGTCTTTTTTCTTCCTTTTTTC
>JADIMJ010000125.1 GCA_017694835.1 Candidatus Cryptobacteroides gallistercoris | reverse complement strand
ATTGTCAGTCCCTCGGGTCCTATACTGAAAACGACGGAATAATCCCCGTCATCAAAACTTCCGTCTCCCCTCGCCTCATATGTGCCGTTGCCGATTTCATAATCATGTTTCGTGACGGCAAGGTCAGCACGGCCCGACTGCGAAGAGACTGAAAGTTCCCATGCATTTTCGGCCCCGCAGGTTACAGTCAGGGACAAAGGTTCATCATTTGCAGTCCCGAAACACTGCAGACTGCTGGATCCTGTCCATCTGGCATACGATTCGGCAGTAAGGGACCAGACGGCACCCGGCTCATCGAGGGATTTACCCCCCGTATCCACAAGACCGAAACCGTCTATATGATACGCATTCTCACCCGTCTGCACGACATTACCTCCGGAAAAACCGTTGCAGGACGCATTTTCCCCGAAGAGATATCCGTCAAAATCCTGCATCCAGTCGACAAATATGACAGGAGAGGACACATAGTTGTCAAACAGATTTCCTGAAATTTCCTCAAGAATATAATTGTCCGCACGGTCGTCCCCCCTGTATACGCGGCATGATACCGCGAGGAAGACAACGAGACACATAATTAAAAATCTTTTCATATCCGATATCTTTAGAAGCGGACTCCGATGCCCGCCGTAGCTCCTATGTTAAGCATTCCCAAAGCCAGCTCCGCAAAGCCGAAGACTCTGCCGCCCGCCATTATCCCGAACGGCACCGTATGAAAGCACGGGCTGACGACAGCCTTGTCTCTGAAATGGCCGTAGCTCAGGCCGAGGCCGACGGCCGAATACATTTTGAAATATTCCCTTGAAAAATAGGTGAACCTTGCCTGAGGCAGGAAAGTGGCCACATATCCGCTGTCCATGCTTTTCAGAGAAGATGTAACGCCGTCGCGCGTTTCCCCCCAGATGCCGTTCCAGCCTATCCCGAGAGACAGGGTGAACCACCGCCTGAGCACAAAGTCAAACTCTGCCGAAATCACTCCTGTCATGTACACGGGCCCCGAATAATCATCGTAGATTGAAGAATACGGCCGGCAGCCGAAACATCCGCCATAGTCCACGTCCACAAAGTTGGCGACATCCGCGGCAGGATATCCTCCCCATCCGAGACGCACTTCATACCGCAGGCCATTCAGGCTGCCGGCTTCCCTGCAGCGGGCAGACGCCGGTTCGGAGACTGCAAGAGCAGTCACCAGAGCCATGCACAGTACAACAAGTCTTTTCATCACAAAACCATCTTTGATTCCGGACATAAAGATGCACGGGCAACAGGGAATGTTGCATTCCGTGGCGCCGATGATTGTCAAAATAAATGCATGACAGCAGACAGACATTTCAAAATATGTTACCTTTGCGGAAGTCCGCACGGACGCAGGACTTTTGAAGCTCTATCAGGACTTTTGAAGCACTATGATGAAATCCAAGGGAAAAATACTTGTTGTCGATGACAATGCCGGGATAAGGTCGGCTCTCCAGATATTGCTGCCGATGCATTTTTCGGATGTAATGATAATACCGTCTCCGGCAGAACTCATCTCCGCGGCGGAAAGTTTCAGGCCAGATGCCGTCCTGCTTGACATGAATTTCCACAGGGACATGAACACGGGAAATGAGGGCCTGTACTGGCTGGGAGAAATCAAGTCAAGGTTCAGGGATACGGAAGTAGTGCTTTTCACCGCATACGCCGATGTTGCACTCGCCGTCGAGGGGATGAAACGGGGAGCCTTCGATTTCGTGGTCAAGCCATGGGAAAACGACAGGCTCATAGAGATTCTCGGGAAAGCCTGCGCCAGACACAGGAACAACACCCGTGACACATCGGCGGACAACACCAGCGGCACTGACAACACAGGAAGCGCCGGCAGCACAGGCGGCATGGAACCGATGCTCTGGGGAAGCAGCCCCGAGATGAAGTCCATCCGCAGGACAATCGAAAAAATCGCCCCGACCGACGCATCGGTACTCATAACAGGGGAAAACGGTTCGGGCAAAGATGTCCTTGCAAGGGAAATACACAGGCTTTCCCGACGGAGTTCCCGGAAAATGACATGCGTGGACATCGGGGCCATAGCCGAGACCCTGTTCGAAAGCGAGATGTTCGGGCATGTCAAGGGGGCATTCACAGACGCGAAAGCAGACCACGACGGATTCTTCGCACAGGCAGACGGAGGCACACTGTTCCTTGATGAAATCGGCAACATCCCGCTTCATCTTCAGGCAAAGCTGCTGCGTGCCCTCCAGGACCGGAAAGTGACAAAAGTCGGCGGGACAAAGCCGGTTCCGGTCGACATCAGACTCATCTGCGCCACAAACATGGACATCGGCAGGATGGTGGACGAGGGCAGGTTCAGGGAAGACCTGTGGTACAGAATCAATACCATCCACATCACACTCCCGCCACTGAGGGAGCGCACGGACGAGATTATCCCGCTGGCAAAAATGTTCCTCAGGGAATTTTCAGAAAAATACCGCAGGAATGCACGGGAGATCAGTCCCGCAGCATCCGACATACTGCTCGGAAATCCATGGAGAGGCAATGTAAGGGAGCTGAGGAACTGCATTGAGAAGGCTGTGATAATGTCAGAGGGGACAACTCTGACAGAAGAGGACCTGTCCAATTTTGTATCCCGGAATGCAGGACGGGACCACTGGGCAAAGGCAGATGAAGCATGCCGGGAGAAAACCGCGGAAGACGGACAGGACATGACTCTGGAAATGATTGAAGAGCGGGCAATACGGAATGCACTGAAAAAATACAGCGGCAACCTGTCCCTTGTGGCTAAATCCCTGGACATCAGCAGGCCGACATTATACAGCAAAATGAAGAAATACGGGATATGACCGGATGGATTCTCATAACGGCAGGGGCAGTGCTGTGCACGCTGGTCTTTTCGGGAATATACTTCACCTCCATGACCCGCAGGAAAGTCTCATACATGCTCGATGCCCTTGAAGACAAAGAGACAAATTTCCGTTTCAGGGAAGAGAAATGGCCGGACAGGAAATTCAACAGGACCCTCAACAGAATCAGGGGCATCTTCGAAAAGGAGCAGGCGGAAATTCTGGAGCAGGAAAAATATTTCGGGAAAATGCTGGACAATGTCCAGACAGGCATAGTTGTCATCAGCGAAGGCGAAAGAATCGAGTACTGCAACAAAAAGGCCCTGTCACTGCTCGGCATGGCCACATTCAGCACGGTCAGACAACTGAGGCGCACAAATCCGTCCCTGGCAGAAGCCTTCACTCTGGTGGCGGAAGGGCATGAAAAGAAGGCCGGGTGCACAAGCGAGGCATCCACGATGACATTTTCAATCACGGCATCTTCGGCGGAGCTGCGGGGGAAAAGAGTCAAGATTGTCGCCTTCAACGACATCAGCAGTGACATTGAAGAAAATGAGACGGCGTCATGGGCCAGACTCATCAGGGTCCTCACCCATGAAATCATGAACACAGTCACTCCGATTGCCTCACTCAGCGAGGCCCTCGCCAAAAAGGAAGGGTCAGGCATGCCGGAAAGTGCGGTAAAGTCCGGGCTCGAAACCATTGCCACTTCATCCCGGAGCCTGATAAAGTTCGTCAACTCATACCGCAGCCTCACACACATCCCCACTCCGGAGAAAAGGGCATTCTATCTCAGGGAACTGCTTGACAATGTCCTGAATCTCACAGGCAAGGAACTGTCAGCCTCAGGCGTAACCTGCACCTTCAGAGAAGATCCGGAAGACCTGCTTCTGTATGCGGACATGGGGCAGATCAGCCAGATTTTCATAAACATGCTCAAAAATGCAGCCCAGGCGGGAGCATCAAAGATAGACATCTCGGCCCGGCTCGACAAGGCAGAAAGCATCGTGATAGACATTTCCAACAACGGTTCTCCCATCAGCCGCGAGAGTCAGGAAGAAATATTCGTCCCTTTCTACACCACCAAGCCGTCAGGCACCGGAATAGGGCTGAGCCTCTCAAGGCAGATCATGAGACTGCATAACGGCACCATCCGCCTGACCCGCAGCGATGATGCCGTCACCACATTCACTCTGATATTCAGGTAATTCCTCAGTCAGCCGGGAAGAACACCACCGCCTGTCCGCCGCCGGAAGCCATCTTCACCTCAAGGACATCATCTGACGATACTGTCTTTTCCGAGATTGTATACGAGCACGGATTCGTCTTCCAGTCAGCATCCGGTCCGTCGGCATAAATGACTGCCCTGTATTCTTTTCCGGACCCGAGGAAATCCAGCGGCACCTGCAGTGTCCGCGGGCTGTCCCCTGTGATGGCACCGAGAAAATACCTGTCGCCTGCCCTGCGCACTACGGAAATGAATTCTCCGGGCTCTCCGTCAAGGGCCCGGGACCAGTCGCAGTCAGCGTCAAAGTCCCTGAAGAACTGGAATGCAGGATGTCCCTCATAATTCTCTATCATGTCCGAAGCCATCTGAAGCGGGGAATAGAGCACCACCCAGCAGGCAATCTGACAGGCAAGGGTCGTGTTCACTCGGCTGTCTCCCCTGTCTTGATCATTCCATTTCTGACGGAGAGGACTGTGCTTCGTGCTTTCGAGCAGCACGTCAAACACGCCAGGAGTATAGTCCATCGGGCCTGACAGCAGCCTTGTGAACGGAAGAGTCACATAATGCACAGGCGGGTTGCCGGCACTCCATGCATTCCACTCCATGCCCTTCGCCCCTTCGAGGGTCATCATATTGGGATATGTCCTCCTTATCCCAGTCTCTTTTATCGGCTCGTGCACATCAAGTGAAATCTCATGTGCCGCAGCAGTCTCCACCACCTTCCTGTAGTGCCGCACCGCATACTGGCCGTGTCTCTTGTGCCCGCCCGGAACACCGCCGGCATACCCTGTCTTGATATAGTGCATGCCCATATCCTGCGACCATTCATATGCATACTCCAGCTGCCGTTCATAATTCGGGATGTTTGCCCCGGTCTCATGGTGGCCGATGACACTTACGCCCTTTTCCCGGGCATATTCCATCACCCTGGCGACATCAAAGTCCGCATATGGCTTCGTGAAGTCGAAACTCTGCATTCCTCCCCAGCTTTCCCAGCCCTCGTTCCAGCCTTCGAACACCACTCCCTGAATATTGTTCGCAGCGGCAAAGTCTATGTATTCCAATGCATTCTCAGTCGTGGCGCCATGCCTCTCATCCATCTTCCAGGTCTGCACTCCGGTATGCATTCCCCACCATATGCCGACATACTTCATCGGCTTTATCCAGTCCGTATCTTCAAGCGCACAAGGCTCGTTGAGGTTCAGTATCAGGGCAGAATTCACAAGGTCCACTGCCCTGCGGCCGACCTGGACCGTTCTCCACGGAGTCTTGAAGGAGCTTCCCGCGAACCTTGCCTTCACCCCGTCCGGCCACGGAGCAAGGCTGCTTTCAAATACGGCGGCACCGGCATTCCGGCCGCAGGCCTCAAGCGTCATCTCAGGATAGTCTTCCAGAGCAGCCTCATGCACGCTCCCGTAAAGAGTGCGGTCGGCCGTCCTGAATGTGACAGGGGTATTGGCATCAGGCACTTCTCCGAGAGGAAGAGCCCTGTAGTCAAGCTCGTAAGTATCGAAATTCGCAGGAATTGACCATGAATCCGCATCCGCATCAAATGAAAACATCGTCTTTTCCTCCATAACCCGCAGGCTGTCGGCACCGGGGCATTCCACCTCATATCTGAAGCCGAAGCCGTCATCGAACACACGGAAACGCACTGTCACGAGGAATCCGCCGTTGCCGGACAGCCCGACCGCCATCTCGTTGTACCTGCACCTTATGGTCTTGTTCTCTCCCCACGGCTGGGTCCAGACATAATCCTGACGGGTATGGCGGCAGGAGGTAACCTCGAATCCGCCGTCGAGAGAAACTTTTTCCGGCTCAGCCACGCCGTTCCTGAATACTTCCATATCAAAGCCGAGGCCGGAAGGAGCGACGAACTGCCTGCCGTCCGCCACGGCACGATAAGTGACAGCTCCCGAAGAATCAGCATCAAACGAGAGCACGATTTTACCGTCCGGTGAGGCAACAGTCCTGTCAGTTGAAGAAGAACATGCCGTGGCTGCAAGGGCAACGGCAAAGAAAAAGACAATTGTCCGTTTCATCAGATAAGTTCATTTAAGTTAACCATGACACAAAATTTGCGGAGGCCGGATTGCGGCCTCCGCAAATTTAAGAATTATATTTCATAGAAACTATCTGATTTAATCCCGCGGAGCATGATTGACGCCAGCGGATTCAGTCATCTGCCCCGATGAAATTGAAATGTCTGTCGAACCTGAGATCCATGCCGGATTTGAATTTCACCTCATAGAATTTCTTCGTACGGGATATTTTCCGGAATTCCTGCCCGGGGCAATGAGTCTCCGCATATCTGAATATGACCTCGGGGACCAGTGACACAGGAAGAGTTCCGTACCGGCACTCGATCTCCATCCACTCGCCGTGCCTGTCGAATTCCACATACAGTCCGTCAGTCATCATCACCTCGTATGTCAGTTCCGGGAAATCAGTCTCCTGCTTGGCATACGAGACCCTCCCCGAAGGGAAATGCTCCTGAAGAAAGGCCTTGGCCTTGTCCGGAATACGGTCAAAATCCACAGCTTTCTCGCTGTCTGCGTATGCTGCGCCTGCGGAAAGCAGCACGGACAAGACGGACAAAAGTAATTTTTTCATCAAAGACGGCATTCTGTGACCGGTTCTTAATCAATTATAAAACTGCCCTGTACATGCAGGGACCCAAAGGAGAATTCTAAAGCAAGGTTCCGTCCGGAGCTATCCTTATGTCCCTTTCCCCGCGTCCGTCCTCAACTTCTGCGAGATAGAATGAGCCCGACGGTGTCTCCACGAAGGAAATGTCGTCCACTTCCCTGTAGGAAGCCAGAGCCTGTTTCACTGCATCGGGAAGATCCCTGTACCTCACGTCCCATTCCGTCCGGACCCATTCCGCGCTCCAGTTGAAATAGACATCCTTCTCCTTTCCGTCATGGACAATCTCATATTTTATGAAACCGTCGTCCTCCTCGACTTCAACAATGACTGCACCGGGATATTTTCCGTTTATGAATTCGGCGGCAGCCCCGACTGCGGCACCTCCGCCGACCGGAAGATTCACATCATCCCTGTCTGCGACTGAAACCGTGCCGTCAGGGGTAATCTTGATCTTGATGTCATCGTCATCGCGCGATTCCAGTTCAAGGACATAATACTCTTCACCGCTGCTCCAAAGATAATGGTCTATGTCGTCATCAATCCTGTATCCCGAATATTCTGAATTCCCGAATGCGGCAACGACTGCGGCCGGGAGCAGGCTGTACCTCACCTCTGTCTTAGTCAGCATCCATTCGAGCCCGAAGTCAAAATAAAGTTCACGGAATATGCGGTCAGCGTCGACAATCTCAACCTCGATGGCTCCGTCATCCTCGTCCACATCCACGATTCTTGCCCCCGGATAAAGCGATTCCACCGCATCCGCCAGAGACTCTGCCGGTCTGCTCGGAATATAGTCGCCATAGTCATATCCGTCTTCGGCATCAACGACTTCCTTGACAAGGACCCCGTCCTCAGAATAATAGAGGTCGACCTCCATGAAGACCCCGTCTTTCTGCCCTTCAACTTCTATGACATAGATGACAGCCGTCCCGGAACGCCTGAGGACATCCACGTCGTCGACCCTCCAGGAAGCATATTCACTTGAGGCGAATGCATCCCTGACAGCCTGCGGAAGCATTCCGAGAGACGAATTGAACTCCGTCATATACCATTTCCCCGAAAAATCGAACCATGCCGCATTCCTGCCGGAGCCGGAAGAAGACATGCCCTTCACTGGCAGATAGTCGCCGAAAGTCGCCACGAAATATGATTGCCTGGAAGACCACTGCACATCTTCTGCGCCCGGATACATTTCATCAAATGCTGACAATACACTCTGCGGGACATCAAGTTCCCCTCCGGCCGGATTCTTTTCACAACCTGCTGCAAAAAGCAATGCGGTTACGGACAATGCAAAAATAACTTTTCTCATAATCGCTGTTTTTTGTAGTAAATCAATAAATACAGTAATTCAATATAACCGGGGGCAAAAATATTCCGGAAATCTGAAATGAAAATGAAATCAGAGACGAGTTACCACAAAATTGTGTCTTCCGTCATAATTATATGATATACGCAGATTTGAATTATCGCACACCGTCTTCACGAGGGCAAGTCCCAGCCCCGTTGAACCTTCTTTCCCCGAATCTTCCCTGTAGAATCTGGTAAACACCTTCCCTGCGTCGAGAGGCCTGTCCCCGTCATTTGACACACGGAACATCCCGTCTTCGGCAACGATGCTGACACGGCTGTGTTCAGGACAATGCAGGAAAGCATTCTTGAGAAGATTGCCCACCAGCACGGATGCAAGCTGGGAATTCATCTTCACAGGGAAAGCCTTCCTGACCTCAATGTCAGCGTGCACGTCCCTGTAGGAATATATTTCCCCGAATTCAGCCGCAGATTCAGAAAGAAGGGAGGACAAGTCAATGTCTTCGGCATCAAGGAACTGCCCGTTCTCAATCCTTGACATCATCAGAAGAGTCCTGTTGAGCCGTATGAGATTCCGCACCGAACGCTGCATCTTCACAAGTTCCTCCGCCTGTTTTCTGGTCAGGTCCGGGGAATCCAGCAGCAGCTCTATTCTGGCGCTGCACACGGCAAGAGGAGTCTGAAGCTCATGGGAAGCATTGCCGATGAACTCATTCTGTATCTGATACTGCCGTTCAAAACGGTCTGCGGCACTTTGGGCGGCCTTGGCAAGCTTCCGGAATTCAACCACATCGCCGCATACGGGCACCGGATTGTTCTTCTTCCCCGGCACATATGAGTCGAGCCATTTCATAAGCGCGTCAAACGGGCGCAGATTCAGCCGGAGCACTGCAATCGTTATTGCGATGAGGACTACAAGAAGGACAAAATACAGGGCGGCGATGCTCCACATCACGGAACGCCTTACGTCCGCCCTTTCAAAAGTAGGCACGGCCACAGTCAGCAGATAGTACATTCCGTCCGAATCCATGAAGACCTGCCTTCTGATTCTGGCCGGCTCATGCTCGCTCTGGCTGGCAATATATATGTATGCCACCTCATATTCAATGCCGGGTACCGACTCCGCATATTCCTGCGGTATCCTCTTTATATAATAGGTATTGTTAGTCCCGTTGTCAGTGGAGAGAAGGCGGACGCCCGACAGCCATCTCATGATGATGTCCTTGGAATACTCCTCCAGCATATCGTCGGTCTCGTCATTGATTTCGGAGCTCATCGCATTGAAGAAGATTATTCCCCACAATGTGACAAAAACGAGGAGGACAGCCGAAAGGCTGAGGGATATCTTATATATCAGCTTCATGATGCATCTTGCAAGTTTCAGGACATGTATCCTGGGTCATCCGTCCGGATCAGGTCAATTTGTAGCCGAACCCGTAGACGGACTTTATCTCAATGTCAGCGCCCGCCTCCGCAAGCTTGCGCCTGAGATTCTTCATCTGAGCATATACGAACTGGAAATTGTCCGACTGGTCCACATGGTCGCCCCACACGGCTTCCGCCAGGACAGCCTTGTCAACAAGATGCCCCCTGCGCTGCATGAGATATGCCAGGATATCGAATTCCTTCTTGAGAAGAGGAAGGTCACGGCCGTCCACAGTCACCCTGTTGGAATCCGGCTCAAGCGCCACATTCCCTATTCTGTAGGCAAAGTCCCCGTCATTCCTGCTGCGCCGCGCCACGCTCCTCATCCTGGCCACCAGTTCGGCCATGTGGAACGGCTTTGCCAGATAATCGTCTGCCCCGAGCTCCAGCCCGCGGACTTTGTCATCGATGGAATCCTTGGCCGAGATGATTATTACATTCACCTTCTTGTCGCTGCTTCTGACATATTCAAGGATATCGAAGCCGCTTCCTCCGGGAAGCATTATGTCAAGCAGCACGCAGTCATAATTATAGACGGAAAGCTTTTCTACGGCCGAGCCATAGTCCGAGGCATTTTCAACGACATAGCCTTCTTTCTTGAGGGCCAGTGTCATGAGTTCCTGCAGAGAGGCTTCGTCTTCAACAATCAGTATCTTCATGTCGACGGTCTTTGGGCGGCAAAATAACTGCCGGAATATGAAATGAAACTGAAACCGGCACAATGGCCGGAACAAATATAATCAATTACTTTCAGTGATATTCCGCCAATCATGCTAAATTCGCGGCATTATTCACAAGACAGGCACATGACCGGACAAGGGACAACGACGGACAGGACAGGACAGGACAGAAGCGGACGCACCTGCTGCAGGCGGCATGGCGGGCGGACTTGGCTCCGGGCCAAAGCCTGGGGAGCGGCAATTTTGCTGGCCGCAGTCACGGTGCTTGACCTTTTTGCGGGTGACATCAGGCTGTCCCCGGCTGACATCTTCTCCGCCCTGTCGGGAGACGGCAGTTCAGAAGCCGCAAGGATACTGGTACTCGTAAGACTGCCGAGGGTGCTGACCGCTCTTACTGCAGGAGCGGCGCTGGCCCTGTCCGGAGCCCAGATGCAGAGCATATTCCGCAACAGGCTTGCGGACCCGCACATCATGGGGGTAAGCGCCGGAGCCGGACTGGGGGCAGCAGTGGCGGCCCTTGCCCTGCCGGCAGCAATGTCCCCCGCTTTCACC
>JADIMJ010000124.1 GCA_017694835.1 Candidatus Cryptobacteroides gallistercoris | reverse complement strand
CATTTAATCCGTGTTTACCCAATACAGAGCCGGCTACAATAATTACAACAGCCACAGAAATTTTGATTAAGCCTTTACTCATATTATTATTTAATTTTTAATATTGTCCTTAACATTGAACAGGCTGCCTGGTCAAATCCTGTGAAAAACAGCCTGACAGATTCTTTTACCACTTCCGACATCTCAGGTTTGTCAATAACATCCTGCAACAGTCTGCAAAAATCTTCTCTTGCCACCAAGTCCGCATCAGGAAATGCTTTCCTTTCCTCTTTATTTGCATCGAAATAATACCTGTGGTCTGGCAGAATAGTCTCGCCGTCACTCCGTCTTATTTCGCAAAGGTGTATCTTCGTCCCATCCTTGATATGTCCGTTCTCAAGCATTGAATCCGGGAATGAACACATCTGATGCATCACGGTAAATTTCATAATCACATTTTTTCCTCCCAGCAGCCGGATATAGTAGACTTTTCCATCGAAGGAAAGTACAGTCCCATCATAAAAATTCTTGGTAAATTTGTTCATATTGCCTTTTATTTATTTATTTATTTTCTGCATTTGCTGCATTTGCTGCATTTGCTGCAAATATGACAGATGCGACGGCAACAACAGCCGCCGCTGCGAGTTTCCATAACGGATTTGCAGGAGCAGGATCGGTTAAGATGAAATCCTTGTATGAAAAATTAGTCATGGTGACAATAAATTAAATTATTAATTAATTAATAAATAAATTAGCGTTTCCAATGGCTAACCATTAAAACTGCTGCAAACATATGAAAACCCTACAATCTGTTGCTATATTTGTAAATAATTGATTACAGAAATCTTATATTTGCATATATATAGTAATTTACATACTTTTTCATATCAAAAAATGGACAAACAAGATTTGACAGACAAGCTCAACGCCATAAGACGCACTTTTCTTTTCTGCAACTCACTGGATGAACTTGCCAAGGAAACCGGCATTCCGTCAATAGTCGACAACAACAACTTCAACAAAATAGGAGAAGACAGACAAATCGCCGTATTCAGGCATTTTGAAGAAGAACTGGAAAGAATAGCGGATTTCTACACTGCGTCATTGACAGAACTCCTTGATGAATACAAGGCTACATCAGAGTTCTATTCTATGGAAGACCTTAAGCGGAAAACATATCTCTGTACAGAAGAATCAGTCCTGGCCATAATGGAAAGCATTTACCTCAACCATAGTCTGCCGACAGCAGACAAAAAGCTCGCAAAATTCGTGGGCATGATATATGACCCGGATATAGACAAGCTCCTTATACCCGGACTGAATCCGGCAATACTAGTACTCCTCATGACGAATATAATCCCAGGATACAACAGCAGAAACGGGAAAGTAACCGACATAAATGACGATTATAAAAAAGTGACGGAACTGATGAAAAAATTCGGCAATCACGCCACATTGGTAGGCAACCGGCTGAAAGACGAGATAGAGAAAAAAATCAGAAAAGGTGAAATCAGGCTTAACAGAGTCGGTATAATAGTTCTACTGGATTATTACATATCAAATATTGACTTCTGCAACAATAAGAGACATGAACTTTCAGAGATATATTCTTATTACAATATTGACGGATTATGGGTTGATGTCGCAGACACACCGACACCATCCATTTTCTACAATATTAATTATAATGGCATGACCTACAACATGGAAATGTCGGATATCTCCCAAATCCCCATACAATATATTCTTTTCAGCGTGGAAACATTATACAATGAATATAACAATACAATTGAATTTATTACCACAAATCCAAGAGGGAGAACCAAAGCTGTACTAAGAAAGCAAATTGACATCCTTGATTATTCATTACATACTATTGAACTGCTTGACAAAAATGGGATGCCGAACTATAAGAATCCTAAAATAATCAGGCTTTCACCGATATATCTGCACAACAGCTATGAATTTCAGGCAAAAGAACTATACAAGGCGACTGAAGCCCAAGTGTCGGAATACGAAAAAGCCATTGAATCCCGCAGATGTCAAGACAAATACGAGAAGTATAAATCCGAATATGATGCTGATACACACATTCTGGCAATCACTCAAAATTATATTTATGTCAAAGCCAGAGAACCAGAAACTGTATACAGGATTAATAAATCAAAATATGACGACAGATATATTTCATCCGTTGATATTGACAGTCCTGCCGGCATCGCAACGATAGCTTCTGAAAGTCCATACATAGGATTTGAGAAAATCGGATTATACATCGATGTACGTGATGAAAACTCACTGTCGGAAAAAGGTGTGGAAAAAATCCATGTCGACACCAAGTTTCTTGAAATGCTGGAATAATTCCCGCACATTGGCAACCACCATTACAATGACGCTATTTCCTCCTTCGCAAGCCCTGTAGTCTCACAAATAACTTCAATCTCCAGGCCTTGCATTTTCATCTTCTTAGCCATATCAACAATTGCCTCCCTGCGGCCAGTTTCCAGGCCCTCCTTCATACCGGCGGCCATGCCCTCCGCCCGGCCTGCTTCAATACCCTCCTTCATTCCTTTTTCCATGCCCTCCTTCATCCCTTCTTTCATCCCTTCTTTCATCCCTTCTTTCTTGCCCTGTTTCATGCCCTCTTCAATACCGGCGGCCAGGCCTTCTTCTCTGGCAGTCTCAATGATATTGTAATAGTCACGCTCAGTAATCATATCCTTTTCGTATGCAAGTTTGACTTCTGGACTTAATTTGGCTATCTCGCAGGCAGCAAAAAGCCGTTCAAACGCCTGTATTCTCAATTCTTCAGGCAAACTGTTCAGTGTACCCATATGTTTCAGGGAGTAGCACCATTTGTCGAATAATGTCGCACACTCATTCAGTTCCTTCCTGAATCTGTTGATTTCAACAAAGATAATCATTATTGTTTCATCCGGAACTGCATGTGAGATTTTTTCCCTGAATGTATATTCCAGCACAGGGCCCTTGTCTGCTTCATCATCCTGTCCGCCCTGAAATTCCTGCATGTCTCCCGCAAGAAGACCTATGAAATATACCGGAGGCAAATCATACTTCTGCCTGTCGCCGGAAACTGACCCGGAATCATAGGCCTTTGCCGCATACAGGACGCACCTTTTGAAAAAGTTAGACTGCCTGTAACATTGCACTTCCACAATGAAGACTGTTCCGTCTTCTCCCATACACCTCAAATCAAGACGGACATTCTTGCGGGAAGGAGAAAATTGCGGCAGTTCCGTAGTCATATATGAAATATCCTTGACCTTACGGTCATAAGGAAGAATTATGTTAAGAAGGTCAATCAGCACATCTTTGTTTCTCTGATCCCCGAACACAGCCTTGAAGCCTGCATCCGTAAGAATATCCACATACCTTCTTGCTGTCTGCTCAATATCAACATAATAACCCATAGCACAAAAATTTTCAGCTAAAGTATATTACGACATATAGTTTGTCAAGGGCAGAGAATATGATTTTTCTGATTCTTTTTAAAAAATTTTCCTTTTTTGAATTTTTTTCTCTTTTTTGAAGTCTTTTGAGATTATTTCTCCTCCAGCTTCACTTCGTAGAGCCTCGGCCAGTTCTTGCCGGTAAGATAGATTCTGCCGGTGGAGGTGTCATGGGCAATGCCGTTGAGGACATCAGTCGAAGAACTCCGGAGCGAATCCGGGAGCAGGCCGGTACAGTCGACTGTGCCCTCCACATTTCCGGTGTCAGGATTGATGATGAGGATGAGGTCACTGGTATAGACATTGGCCCAGATCATGCCGTCAATATATTCAAGTTCATTGAGGAAGCGCATCGGACGGCCGGCAAGTCTGACTGTCAGTCTGCGCGTGACCTGAAGGTCGGGAGTCATGAAATAAAGAGTAGCCGAACCGTCGCTTGCAATAAGAGAAGAACCGTCGGTGGTGAGCCCCCAGCCTTCGCGGGGGTAGGATTTCGTTGACTTGTACTCCAATGTGCTTATGTCATAGATGAATGCCACGCGGTTGGTCCATGTGAGGATATACAGGTCATTCCCGAGCACGCATGAGCCTTCCACGAAATATTTGCCGCTGAAATCCAGTTTCCTGAGAGGTCTCCCGCTGTCGATGTCGACTTTTCTGAATGTGGACGAACCGTATTGGCCGGTGCTCTCATACATCTGGCCGTCATGGATGAAGAGGCCCTGCGTATATGAACCGGTATCATGCGGATACTCATGCACGACCTTCAGCCTGTAGCTCCTGACCGCAGCAACTGCCGGAGACTGATGCATAAAAGACACAATGGCTGCCGTCAGAAAGAAGACGGCAGCCATCCGAAGATATTTTGTTGCGGATGTCATTACTTGTCGGTGTCTGCAGGATGACCTTCGGCCATACCGGACGGATGTCCCTTGCGGTAATCCATGGATGCCTTTACAAATGCCACGAATATCGGCTGGGGATGTTCCGGGGTACTCTTGAGCTCCGGATGGAACTGCACTCCGATGAAGAAAGGATGGGTCGGAATCTCAACTATCTCCACCAGCCCTGTCTCCGGGTTCCTGCCCGTGGCCTTCATGCCTGCCGCCTCGACCATCGGGAGGTATTCATTGTTGAACTCATACCTGTGACGGTGCCTTTCGGAAATCTTCTCCGAGCCATAGATTCTATATGCAAGCGAGTCCTTCTCAAGCCTGCAGTCATACGCACCGAGACGCATGGTGCCGCCCTTTATTGTCGTGCTCTTCTGGTCCTCCATGAGGTCGATTACAGGGACAGGAGTGGCCGGATTGACTTCAGTCGACACGGCATCCTTGAGACCGAGCACATTCCTGGCAAATTCCACGACAGCCATCTGCATGCCCAGACAGATGCCGAAGAACGGCACATTGTGTTCCCGCGCATATTTGATGGCGACAATCTTGCCCTCAAGCCCCCTTTCTCCGAATCCCGGGGCAACAAGGATTCCGTCCATGCTGCCGAGCTTTTCCTCCGCGTTGTCCTCATTGAGGTATTCGCTATGGATGCTGTGCACATTAACCTTGCATTCATTGGCGGCTCCGGCATGCACAAAAGACTCAAGTATGGACTTGTATGCGTCCTGAAGCTCCACATATTTTCCCACAAGGGCGATGTCCACCTGGGTCTTCGGATGGAAAAGCTTGTCAAGGAACTTGTTCCATTCCGTGAGGTCCGGTTCGGGAAGGTCAGTCATGCCGAAATGGTCAAGGACAAGCTGATCCAGCTTTTCGGCCTTCATGTTGAGAGGAACAGCATAAATGGATTCCGCGTCCATTGATTCGATTACATGTCCCGGCTTGACATTGCAGAAAAGCGCGACCTTGCGGCGGATTTCGGCAGTAAGCCTGTGCTCCGTGCGGCATACGATGATGTCAGGCTGCACACCATTCTGCTGGAGCATCTGCACCGAGTGCTGCGTAGGCTTGGTCTTGAGTTCCTTGGCAGCGCTGAGATAAGGCACGAGGGTAAGGTGTATCGTCACGCAGTCCTCCTCGGGCAATTCCCACTGGAGCTGGCGGACCGCCTCTATGAACGGCTCGGACTCCATGTCGCCGACAGTTCCGCCGATTTCCGTGATGATGACATCGTATTTGCCTGTCTTGCCGAGGAGAAGCATCCTTCTCTTGATTTCATCGGTGATATGGGGTACAATCTGCACGGTCTTCCCGAGATACGCCCCCTCGCGCTCCCTGCTGATGACCGTATGATAAATGCGCCCTGTGGTGACATTGTTGGCCTTGGAGGTATGCACGCCGAGAAATCTCTCGTAATGCCCGAGGTCAAGGTCTGTCTCCGCCCCGTCTTCGGTGACATAGCACTCCCCGTGCTCGTACGGATTGAGCGTACCGGGGTCAATGTTGATGTAAGGGTCGAATTTCTGGATGGTTACACGGAGTCCCCTTGCCTGAAGAAGCTTGGCCAGAGATGCCGAGATGATTCCTTTGCCCAGCGAAGAAGCCACGCCGCCTGAAACGAAGACATATTTTGTATTCATAAATCTGTATTTATACGTTTTCAGGGACACAAAAGTAGATAAAAAAACTCATTTGAGAAAATCTTTATTACCTTTGCCGGAGTTTTCATTACAATGGTGACCTTTATAAATATGGAGACTTATTATTTGCTGATGGGAATAATGGCACTGCTTGCCATAGTGGTGTTCGTGGCACTGTTCTTCTTCAAGGCAGGGTACGGATATCTCGGCGGAGGAAAATGGGGACCGAAAATCAACAACAGGACGGGCTGGATCATAATGGAATGTCCTGCTTTCCTGCTGATGCTCATGTACACCGCCCGGTATGCGATGTCAGGGGCAGACACAGGCAACAGCAGCCTGGTGCTCTACATCATGGCCGGACTTTTCCTCGTGCACTATTTCCAGCGTTCATTCATTTTTCCGCTGCTCATCCGCGGGAAAGGGACTATGCCGGTTGCCATCATAGCCATGGGGTTCCTGTTCAATTCGATGAATTCCTATTTCATAGGAGAATGGCTGTTCCGGTTCGCGCCGGCAGGCAAGTATGCGGCTGAATGGCTTGCAAGTCCGCAGTTCATCATCGGGACATTGCTTTTTCTCGCAGGCATGCTCATAAACCTGGACTCCGACCATGTCATCCGCAACCTGCGCAAGCCAGGGGACACCAGGCACTATATTCCCAGGAAAGGGCTCTACAGATATGTCACTTCAGCAAATTATTTCGGGGAGCTCACCGAATGGATCGGCTATGCCATCCTCACATGGTCTCCGGCAGGACTGCTCTTTGCCGTATGGACTTTCGCCAACCTTGCCCCGAGGGCAAAGGCTCTGACTGCGAGATATGAGGAAGAATTCGGGGACGAATACAAAGAATTGCACAAAAAGCATCTGATACCTTTCATCTGGTGACCGGAATACAGGCACCGGAGCGAAGGACAAAAACTGAACAGAAAGACAGGAATAAGATTCAACCGCCATGGCGCTCCATGGGACACTAAAATTTACAATTGAATGAGTGACTTGTTTACTCCGTATAAAATCGGACCGCTTGAACTGCGCAACAGGACAATCCGGTCCGCTGCCTTTGAAGGGATGTGCGAGAACAATTCTCCGTCACAATCCCTGCTTGATTACCACACGGCGGTGGCAAGGGGAGGAATAGGGATGACTACCATAGCATACGCAGCGGTATGCAGGAGCGGACTCTCCTTTGAGAGACAACTCTGGATGAGGGAGGAAATTGTCCCTGAACTGAAGAAACTCACTGATGCCATCCATGCCGAGGGAGCCAAGGCATCAATCCAGCTCGGACACTGCGGGAACATGTCCCATAAGAGAATATGCGGCTGCACTCCTTACGGGGCAAGCCGTGGATTCAACCTCTACTCCCCTACTTTCGTCCACAAGATGACGCTGAAGGAAATCGATGAGGTGGTCGCAGCATACGGGAATGCGGTCAGGCTTGCCATCAAGGCAGGATTCGACGCAGTGGAGATACATGCCGGACACGGATACCTGATATCCCAGTTCCTGTCACCGTACACCAACCACAGGCATGACGAATACGGAGGTTCGCTGGACAACAGGATGCGGTTCATGCGCAGATGCATGAAGGCCGTGACTGAAGCAGGGAAAGGCAAGGTGGCAATATTCGTGAAGATGAACACCAGGGACGGATTCAGGGGAGGAATGGAAATAGACGAGAGCATCAAGGTCGCCAAAGAACTGCAGAAATGCGGGGCCGATGCACTGGTGCTGTCCGGAGGATTCGTGAGCCGGGCACCGATGTATGTGATGAGGGGACAGTTCCCGAAGAAGGCCATCGCCCATTATATGCCGATGAAAACTCAATGGTGGCTCAAGCTGGGGGTTTTGCTCGGAGGTAAGATAGTCTCCCCGACAGTGCCGTTCAAGAGGCTGTACTTCCTTGAGGATTCGATGAAATTCCGGGAAGCACTGCCGGACATGCCGCTCGTGTATGTAGGGGGCGTGACTACGAGAAAAGATGCCGACAAAGTGATTGACTCCGGCTTCCAGATGCTCCAGATGGGCCGTGCCGTACTTGAGGACACAGACTTCGTCAACAAGATGGAAGCCGACGCGAACTGCTGCAGCGGATGCGAGCATACAAATTTCTGCATCGGCAGAATGTATACGCTGGAAATGGCCTGCCACAAGAAATGCAAGGACATTACTCCGGCGCTTGAAAAGGATGTACAGAAAATCATCCGGCAGAATGACAGAATGGAGCGCAAGCTCGGCTACAAATAAAGACAAACAGAATAAAGGAGGGACGATCTGCCGCGCCTGGACATGCTCAGCATGAAACGGTGAGGAAAGTCCGGACAGGGAAGGGCACTTCACTGCGGAAATCGCAGGAGGGAGCAATCTTTCGGATACCGTAACAGAAAACAACCGCATCAGCGATGCAAGGGTGAAAACGTGAGGCAAGAGCTCACGACGGAATATGGCGACATACTCCGGGTACGGTCCTGAAGCCTGCAAGACCAAATATACTGACAACCAAGGGCTGCCCGTCCGATGTCAGGGGGTAGGTTGCGAAGATAAATGGCAGAACAGAACAGAAACCGGCTTACGGTCTCTCCTTTATTTTTTCTATTATTGCAATCCAAGTTACAATCAGGCCCGACGAGTATCACATCCGGGACTCAATCTTCTTGCGGAGGTCATATGACATGTGCAGAGGATAGGACTTGTCTGAAAGGTCAAGCCAGTCCCCGGCAAGGTTGTATTCCCCGATGATGTAGAATGCCGCCGCCAGATTATAGGCAGCACATGAACGCTTCTGCAGATTTGACGAGGCGGCCAGTTCCGTCCATAGCGAGACCGCTGTGCTCCAGTCGTAATAATGGGCAGCCATCAGAGCTTCTGTCCACTTGTATGAAGCACCGTCAAAATACAAGAAAGGGATGTTCTCCTTGTTCCAGACCGGCCGGAAAGGCCTTCCGGCAATTTCTCCTGCTTCATTGCCGGGGACTGAAAGCGAGGCCATGGCCTTCTTCACCAGGACAGAGTCAGGCTCGGTCCCGTCAGTATATGCTACAGGATTGGCCACAGAAGTTCCTGAATAGACCCTTACCCTGTCCGCCCGGTCCAATGCATCATACACAAAGAGCCGCACAGAATACGGGACAGAAGCCTCCACGACATAGGATGAATCGCGCACTGCGGGAGTCTGGACTTTCTGGGCCGGAGACAAAGTCATTTCTCCGAGGACAGGGGCATCGAAAAGGAAGAGCACATCCGTCCCTGCCGACATAAGGACATTTACCATTGAGTCACGGCATGAATAGTCAGCTCCCGGCTCCTTGTCCACATTATATATCATGATTACACGCTCGCCGGAAAAATATTCGGATTCCAGACTTTGGGCAAAGCCTTCCGCAACCGATGCAATGAATGTGGAATCCCCGGTGGCCCCGTCGTCCAGATATGCCACGGAAAAACTTTTTCCGGCCAGGTCCAGACCTGACCTTGAAGGTTGCCTCATCTCCACTCCCAAGGTTGAGGAAACGGGGCCGCAGGACACTGCCGCCAAGGCAGCCGACGCCATAATTGCAAGCTGCACTGACAAATGGAAAATCTTCGGTTTCATGGCACTCGATAAATTATAAAGTAATGGTCCTGCAGTCGGGAGCGTTGTCTCAGACCAAGGCGAGCGGTTCTGCTATAAGGTCATATTCATCCGCCCCTGTTATCCGGACTCTCATGAATTCCCCTATCAGGGAATAAGGTTCAGCTCCGCCGAAAGCGGAGGCATCATATTTTACCAGAATCTCTCCGTCGACTTCAGGGCTTTCAAACTCACTCCGGCAGACAAAGACACCGTCGGAAAAACCGTCTATCACGACTTTTTCTTCGGTATCTATCCTGGACTGATTGAACGCCAGGGATATGAGACTCTGTTCCTGCATGAGTTCATCCCATCTCCGCTGCTTTGTCTCCTCCGGAATCTCATCCTTGAAATGTTCCGCCCCGTATGTCCCCTCCTCTTCGGAATATCTGAAGGCCCCGAGCCTTTCGAAGCGCGCCTCACGCACAAAGTCAAGCAGTTCCGTAAAATCAGCCTCAGTTTCGCCGGGATGGCCCACTATCATGGTGGTCCTGAGCACGACTCCGGGCACCCTTTCGCGCATCTTCCTTATGAGAGCCCTGGTCCATGCACCGTCCACATTCCTGCGCATGGCAGACAGCACCCTGTCCGATATATGCTGCAGAGGGATATCCATGTATCGGCAGACTTTCGGATCGGCAGCCATCCTGTCCAGCACATCCTCCGGGAAATCATCCGGATAGGAATAATGTATCCTTATCCATACGATGCCATCAATTGCCGAGAGCCGGTCAAGGAGCTCGGCCAGGGCACGCCTGTGATAAAGGTCCAGCCCGTAGTAAGTTGTATCCTGGGCAATCAGTATCAGTTCCCTGACGCCTTTTGCCGCCAGCAGCCGGGCCTCCGCCTCCAGTTCCTCCATCGGAACGGAGCGGTGCCTGCCCCTGATGAAAGGTATGGCACAATAAGAACATCTGCGGTCACACCCCTCGGAAATCTTGAGAAAGGCATAATGTCCGGGAGTAGTCAGATGCCTCCTTGTCCCGGCATCACCTGAAGGTTCGACGCCGAGGGCGCGGACTACCGGATCGGTGTCCCTGGCCCCGAACCATGCATCAACCTCAGGTATCAGTCCTGGCATTTCCTTCTCATATCGCTGCGAAAGGCAGCCGAAAACAAAAATTTTTCCGATTCTCCCCTCTTTTTTCAGTTCCACCGCATCGAGGATGGCATCGACAGACTCCTCCTTGGCGTCCCCGATAAATCCGCATGTATTCAGCAGCAGATAATCCGCACGGGACTCGAGGTCATCTTCAGGAATAATCTCAAGATGCCCTTCAAGCTGTGAAAGTATATGCTCCGTATCCACCCGGTTCTTGGAGCAGCCGAGAGTGAGCGTCCGGACCGTTTCCATCCTGACTTCACTGCCCTTTCCGTCAGTTCCTTTCATCTTCCGGAGTACTGTCATTTCTGAGGATTCCCGGCGTCCCCGCCAGATTCGGACTCATCTGTCACGCTATCCGGCGTTTCCTGCCCGGGGTCCGTGAAATCAAGTGAGGCGTAATGCCTGAGTGCGTTATACCACTCGACAACCTTTTTCATGTGGGACACATAGAAGCGGTCTCTGTCATAGTCCGGCAGAGCCTTGGCGAAGAAAGCCTTCAGTTCCTCGGAAGAAGACTTTGCGGACGGGGCATCCTCATCCCCGAGCACATCCTTCATCTTGAGGAAAACATCCTTGAGCTTGATTTCGCCGTCTTCAGTATATATGGACACATCCTCGAGAGTAGTAATCCTGCTGCTCATTCCGAAGCATGTCCTTTTCTTGTCTGCAAGAGACTCGACAATGGCTCCGGCCCTTGCCTGTGACAAATAAAGAAACAATCCGGGCTGACCGGACACAGAAAGAATCTTGGACAAATCTGTTTTCATTTCTCAACTCCTTTATATTCAATCAATATAAACTCTTATATATTAAATCAATGCATTCAATCGGCATCAATTATCCGTTTAATGGCATCAATTATCCGTTCAATCCAGACAAACCGGCAATGAATCTCAATGCAATGGCAGGCAATCATAGCCACAATACCCGGCAGATGTCATCAACCTGCTTTTCAAGAGAATGCACGCCGGCGTCATTCTCAATCATAAAGTCCACTCCTTCGGGAAGATGCATGGAAGAAAGGATTGACATGCCCCCCTGGCTGGACATCCTCTGCTTTGCAGCGGAAGCGGACATATTGTCCCTGGACACGATGCGCATGAGCCGGACATCCGACGGAGCGTCTACCATAAGCACTTTGTCGGCAACATTCCTGAAAATCGGCTTCTCAAGGATTATGGCCGACTCAATTATGACAAAAGGCACGGGCCCGGCATCATTGTTCCAGACCTGACTGCCTTCCCCAAGTGCGGCTTCCTGCATGCTGCGCCACCTTAGAAAATCTTCAAGAACCCGGGGATGAACAATTGACTCCAGCAAAGAAAGCCTGCTCCTGTCTGAAAAAACTATGGAAGCAAGCCTTTTCCGGTCAATCTTGCCCGACGAATCCTTCAAGGGCTCCCCCATTGCATCCTCAACGGCATCGGCCAGAGCAGAATCCTCATCATAGAGAGCCTTTGTCCTGCTGTCGGAATCATAGACAGGGACTCCCCTGCGGGCAAAGACGGCACAAACTGTGGACTTTCCGCTTCCGATCCCTCCTGTGACAGCAAGTGTTTTCATCTTATTTCCAGTGAAATATGAATGAATCATATCTTTTCATTGACCACGCAGTCGAATACCTTCGGCCTGATTTCATAACCGGCCACTTCGCCCGGAAGGTCATCAGCCCTTACTGTACATTTTCCGTCAAGGGACTGCATGAAGTCATTGTAGTCAATGTAGAACCGGATATTTCCGGTAGGGTCCCCCGACATCGGGAAAGCGCATCTGAAAGTCACTTCAGCAGTTGAAGGATACACCATAAGCTCCTTGTCCTGGGGGACATTCCTGCTCTGGATGGACACAACGGAACTTATTTCAACATACCTTGTGACATTCTGAGAATAATGCACATTGTCCGCAGACATCCTGATTCCCTTGACATGCTCAAGACGTACTGACCCGTGGACATTGGACTTTATGTCATTGAGCCGGATAACTTCAGTCATCACCCGGTCGATGTCTGCTATGTGGGACGGTTCGCCGTAAAGCACCACAGAATCAGGCTCTACCGTCATGTCCCCTGTGCCAGTGTACTGGGGCGCGTACCTCAGGATATGCACCGGATACACAGGAACCTTCTTATGGACTTCATATGGGAACCTGAAAAAAAGTGTGTCAGTAAGAAAATACTCCACGACGGCATTCTCCCCGAAAATGAGATGCGCGTATTCCTTCAGATCGTCCGGAGTCATGAAGAAAGTCTCCCCGCCCCTGTGATGGAGCACGGCACGGTCCACATGCAGCAGGACAGGTTTTCCCTTCTTTTTCCGGGATGAACGGATGACATTGTATCCGCTTGTCTGGCACCTTGCCACGACATCCCCGGAATTGGTGGAGATGTCCGCATGGCCTTCGATCTCACAGCGAACCCTGACGGGAACCTGAAGGAATTCGGTATACTTCAGGGAAAGATTATGCAGAAGCCATATACTGAAAGCCAACAGGAGAGAAAGCAGAAACACTGTCCAATCTCTCCCGCTGAAATTCAACGATTCCAATATCTTATTGAAAACATGCTTCATGTTCCGCCGACTTGAGGAAGAGCAGGAAGCGGGCTTGCGCCCCTTGGGTCTCCCCCATGACCGTGAGGACTACTGCTGGTTGACCGTAGAGAAGTCCTGCACTACTGAATTCTTGTCAACCCTGATCTTGACATTGTTGTCGACCTCAATGAGGAGGGTCTTGTCCTTCACCTCGACGACAGTCCCGTAGATTCCGCCGATGGTCACAATTTTGTCTCCTTTCTGAAGTCCGTCACGGAATTTCTGGAGCTCTTTCTGCTGCTTTCTCTGCGGCCGGATCATGAAGAACCACATCACGACAAAAATCAGGATAAGCATCAGCCACATGGTCCAGCTGCTGCCGGTTGCACCGGGATTTCCGGCCGCAGGAGCAGCCTGAAGCAATGTAAAAGTAAGAATATTCATTTTTCAATCAGATTTGTGCCGTCTGGCACGGTTAATACTTTGCGAATTTATGTTATTCAGATGAAATCTGCAATTTTTCCGGACGCCTGCCGACAGCCGGCTACATCAGCCCCTTGCCGCTCTTCTGCACGAGGCCGTCATGGCTCATTTTCTGTATCAGTCTGTCAAGCAAGCCATTGACGAATATCCTGCTTTTCGGCGTGCCGTAGAATTTTGAAATTTCAACATATTCATTGATAGTGACTTTCACCGGAATTTCAGGAAAAACGGCAGCCTCGGCCATTCCCTGGACAATCAGCACCATATCCGTGGACACAATCCTTTCCTTGTCCCAGTTGGAAACGGACTCCGACACCATCGCGGAATATTTCGGATATCCTGTATATGCGCTGCGAAGGAGTTTTTTCGCGAACAGCCTGTCATCATCCATCTCCGGCTTCTTCATCATGTCGCTCATATACAGAGGAGGCAAGACCCAGCGTCCTCCTTTTGCAAGGGATTCCAGCGTCCTGCAGACGAAGGTAAGGGAATATGCCAGGTCATCATTCCACAATATGGACATGTCCTCGAGGATTCTCTCCAGGTCCTCACTGTCCGCAAATTCATTTTCAAATATATTGATGAAAAGGCGGCAGTCCTCGGCGAGAGAAGAGCCGGGAGCTGACATATATTTCCGGTAATATTCTCTGGAGCAGACAGATGCATAAATCTTTTTCAGGAAAAGGTCATACTGCTCCCACGAAAATTTCTTTTTATTGAAAATCTTGGTAAAGTCCGGGTCTGAATCAAGAAGCGCGGCAAGGGCATTGTCTGCAAACTTCATGTTGGGATTACGCTCCTCATCGGTAGGGTTGAATTTGTTCCTTGCAGCCTCAATCCTTTCCCTTGCAATCTTTGTCAGCGGGGAAACTATCCCGAGCATGAACAGATACAGATCCCTCGTGGCTTCGCAAGATGCATCAAGGTCGGATTCAGCCTCAGCCAATGGCACATTTCCGCTCATCATGCTGCTGTACAGCACCTTGAACACCTTGATTCTCAAAATACGTCTGTTAAGCATATCCTGTCGCAAAAAATTTCCGCAAAGATACACTCTATTTCAGAAAAATCCTTATATTTGCAAGGATTTACTTAAAATTTTTACTCTATGTACAGCGAGGATATAGAAGGAGCAGGGTCAGCGGAACGCTCAGGCGAGGATGTGTATTCAAAGCCGGTCAGGGCCGGCAAGCGCACATATTTCTTTGACGTCAAGGCCACCAAAGGCAATGACTATTACCTTACCATCACCGAAAGCAAGCGCAAGGTAGAGAGAGACGGGCATTTTTCATATGACAAGCACAAGATTTTCCTCTACAAGGAAGACTTCGACAAATTTACGGAGGGACTTCAGGAGGTCATAGACTACATAAAGGAAAACTGCCTGAAGGATGCTGCGGCTCCCGAAAAGCAGGACGGAGGCGACAGTTTCTCTGACATAAGCTTTGAAGAGCTGTAGCGGCTTTCCCCTCCGGAGATTACAGGGACAGATAATGATTTGTTTATATTTAAGGACGGTCCGTATCATGGACCGTCCTTTGTTTTATGCCTGTTCCCTGATATTTTTTTTGAATTCATGTAACATTATCCTGACCTCTGCGTCTTATTTGCGGAATTCCGGAAAAGACAACAATTACACACAAAAAAAATCAAAAAGACATGAAAAAATTTATTGCGACACTGATGCTTGCAGTCATATTCATGGGGGCCGCATGTCCGCAGACGCAGGCGAAGAAAAAAGAATCCTCCAATGCGGCAATTGCGCTTATGGAAAAATACGACAGGGAAAAAGGCGTGGAATACATCAAAATCAGCGGATTCCTGCTGGGCATAGCGAAAATGGCCGCCAGAGGAGAAGAAGACGGGGAAATTCTCAAACACCTCGACTGCATGGCCGTCTTTTCCGCTGAAAATGCCGATGCCGGCATCAGGGAACAGTTCTTCGGGGAACTTAACGGCATGATGGCCGGCTATGAAAAAGCCGTTGAGGTCAATGACAGCGGAGAAGACATGACCGTCTGGTTCAAGTACATGGATAAAGACAACATATCGGAGATGATCATGTCTACTGAATCCGAAGGTGCAGTAATCGTCATGAGCGGCAGACTTCCCGTGAGCGTCCTTGAAGAAATGGCAGAAACGATGTAGACGGAGCCGAAGGGACAATGGACAAGAATGAATTCAAAGAACGATGGCTTCCGCACGCAGATGATTTCTACCTGGCCGCCTTCCGTATTCTGAAATCCGTCCCTGACGCAAAGGATGCAGTCCAGGACCTGTACATCAGATTATGGTGCAGCAGAGACAGGCTTGACAATATCGGGAACTGCACCGCCTACGGGATGACCGTCCTGAAAAACATCTGCATCGACAGGCTCAGGAAACTTCACAAGAACAGGGCACCGGACCTGAATTCAGACAAACCCGGAGAAATGCAGACAGACGAGACAGCAGAAAAGGCAATTGTTGCAAAAGAGCGCATCCGGGAACTGGAAGCCGGCATCGGGAAATTGCCAGACAATCAGAGGAAAGTATTCATCATGAGGTTCTACAGGCAGATGTCATACGATGAAATAGCCGCAGCGACCGGATTTTCGGGAATAAATGTCCGCGTGATGATAAACAGGGCAAGGGCTTTCCTGAAGAAATCAGTCAGATTATATTGACATATACATAATATCAACATGCATATCATTATATCGGCATATCGACATGGGCAATAATACATCAGCTGAACATAAGACAGGCCTGGCAGAAGAACTGTCGGGACTGATAGACAGGCTGGATGCCACGGAGCGGTTCGCCGCCGAACTGGACAGATCCGGCAAGGGACACGGCAATGATGCCACAAGGAGAAGACGCATCGCTGTCCGGCTCATTTCTGCCGCAGCATGCCTCGCAGTCATTGTCGGGACGGGAATTGCCCTGCATTCATCTTACGGTGCTCCAAAGGACACCTACACGGACCCGGCCATGGCATATGCCGAGGCTGAAAAGGCGCTTATGACAATTTCAGAAAAAATGTCAGGATGCGCAGACAGGACAGCAGAAGCACAAAACACTGTCAGAAGACAATTGGAAACAATAAGAGAAATATTCTGAAAAACTCAAAAGAGATGAAAAAGTTGATGATTTCAGCATTGCTGCTCATATCCGCGGCAATTTCAGTCCAGGCACAGGACTGGTCAGACATATACAGCAGATATTCAGGCAAGGAAGGGGTCAGCTCGGTGTACATCTCCCCTGCCATGTTCAAACTCATGCAGAAACTCCCTGAAGTCCAGGTAGAGGCTGAAGAGGTAGACCTCACCGGCATAATCAGGACATTCAACGGCATGTACATCCTCGACATTGAAGACGCGGAAACAGCCGGGAAATTGTCCGGGGAGATAAGAGAAAAGTTTGACGGCAAGAAATACGAACTCCTCATGGAAGCAAAGGACGGTCCAGAAGAAATGAAGATATTCATAGTTTCCAAAGGAGATATTGTTACGGACCTGATAATGTTTACGACAGAGAAGACCTCGGCATCGCTCATTGCCATAACCGGGGAAATACCGTACTCGGAGCTGCAGAAGCTGATAGCCGAATAATCTTTTCATTGCCGCAGCAGAAATGATTGTCCCGTATACAGGAATGATTGTCCCGTATAATTATTATTTTTGCAGCACTTAAAAGACAAGTGAATGAAAGATTTCGGTTTTCTCAGGACTGCTGCGGCCAGGCCGCGGGTAAAGCCCGCTGATGTCGCGGGAAATGTCAGAAGCATCTGCGAATTGATTGACAGGGCGGCAGCCGACGAAGTGTCGCTGCTCGTATTTCCGGAACTTTGTGTGACAGGATATACCTGCGGAGACCTTTTCGGGCAGGAATTCCTGCTTGAAGCGGCGGAGAAAGGCATCCGGGAAATCATCTCAAAAAGCCGGGGCAAGGACATGACCATTGTGGCCGGCACGCCTGTCGCCTTCAGAGGCAGGCTCTACAACTGCGCCGCCGTCATCCGCAACGGCAACATCAAGGGCCTCGTCCCGAAAGTCCACCTTCCCGACTACAACGAATTCTACGAATCAAGATGGTTCTCCTCCGGAGCAGACTTCCTGCCCGGGAAAACGGCCGGCAACGGGCATTTCCTCTTCAACGGCAAGGATACTGTCAGGGAAGGCTTCGGCGGTGAAATCAGATATGCCGGCTACAGCTGCAACATCTCCCCGAACATGCTCTTCGAAATCGGCGACACAACATTTGCCGTAGAAATATGCGAAGACCTGTGGACTCCTGTCCCGCCGTCCTCATGGGCGTCCCTTGCCGGAGCCGAAATCATCGTCAATCCTTCAGCCAGCAACGAAGTGCTTATGAAGCACGACTACAGGAAAAACCTTGTATGCCAGCAGTCTGCCCGCACCATATCGGGATATGTATATTGCTCTGCAGGATACGGGGAATCGACACAAGATGCAGTCTATGCCGGATCGTCAATGATATATGAAAACGGGGCGCTGCTTGCGGAAAGCGACCGGTTCAGCACCTGCACCGCCCTTACCGTAGCGGACATCGACTGCGGGAAACTACGTATACTAAGGCAGAAGACAGGTACATTCATCGCCTTCACGCCGGACGGGACAAGCTCCCCTTCATATGCCCCGGCATATTCGAGGGTCGAAACAGGCAAGCCTGCGGAGACAGACTTCGAAAAGAAACTGTACAGGCATGTCGAGCCGCATCCGTTCGTTCCGGGAGGCTACGGTGAAGAGATGGAAAGACGCTGCGGCGAGATTTTCTCCATTCAGGTCACAGGTCTCATGTCAAGGCTTTCGCACATCGGATGCAAGACTGCCGTGATGGGCATATCAGGAGGGCTTGACAGCACTCTCGCCCTGCTTGTCGCAGTCAAGGCCTTTGACAGGCTCGGATGGTCCAGGGAAAGGATAATCGGTGTGACAATGCCCGGATACGGCACCACTGGCAGAACGCGCGGCAATGCCTCCGGACTGATGTCGGCTCTCGGCATCACATCAAGGGAAATACCGATTGCAGCAGCCTGCGACCTTCATTTCAAGGACATCGGCCATGACAAGAACATCCACGACGTGACATACGAGAATTCACAGGCAAGGGAACGCACACAGATTCTGATGGACATCGCCAACCAGACTGGCGGCATCGTCATCGGCACCGGGGACCTTTCCGAACTCGCGCTCGGCTGGGCCACATACAACGGCGACCACATGTCGATGTACGGAGTCAACGCCGGCATTCCGAAGACGCTTGTAAGACACCTTGTCAGATGGGTGGCCGACAATCATTTCAGCGACATCGGGGATGTCCGCGACATACTCATGGACATCATAGACACGCCGATAAGCCCTGAACTCCTGCCGGCGGACGACAAGGGCAACATACAACAGAAGACCGAGGACCTCGTCGGACCATACGAGCTGCACGACTTCTTCCTTTACAACTTCTTCCGCTTCGGATATTCTCCGGCGAAAATATTATTCCTCGCGAAGAAAGCATTCTGCCGGAAAGAAGCTGCGGCAGCAGATACAGACACGGGAACATACAGCGAAGAAACCATAAAGAAATGGCTGAAGACCTTCTTCAGAAGATTCTTCAGCCAGCAGTTCAAGCGCTCCTGCCTGCCGGACGGGCCTAAAGTAGGTTCTGTGACCCTCTCCCCGAGAGGAGACTGGAGGATGCCGTCCGATGCATCATGCGCCCTCTTCACTGAGGAGATTGACAGGCTATAGGGAGGCAATCATCGCCGAGAAGATGGAGGACATCCTGTCGGCGGCGGCATCGGCTGCTGCCACCACGGCGTCTCCGTCATTTACATAGTCTTCGGCATAATCGTCATGGGCCTCATTGGTAATCACTGACATGCCGAAGACAGGTATGGAGGAGTGGCGGGCCACTATGACTTCCGGTATGGTGGACATTCCCACGGCATCAGCCCCTATCATCCTGAAATAGCGGTATTCCGCAGGAGTCTCGTACGAAGGGCCTGTTCCCGCAAGATAGACCCCTTTCTTGAGCGGTATGTCCAGACCTGCCGCAATCTTTTCCGCAAGGGCAATGAGCTTAGGCTCGTACGGACGGGTCATATCCGGGAACCTCGGGCCGAAATCCTCCATATTCTTGCCCACGAGAGGATTGGGAAGGAGATTGATATGGTCCCTGATGACCATGAGGTCTCCTACCTTGAAGTCGAAGTTCACTCCGCCGGCGGCATTAGAGACGAAAAGATATCCGATTCCGAGCACTTTCATCACCCTTATCGGGAGAGTCACAAGCTCCATCGGGTAGCCCTCATAATAATGGAACCGGCCCTGCATGGCTATCACCGTCTTGCCCCCGAGAGTCCCGTATATGAAATTGCCCTTGTGGCCTATGGCCGTAGAAACCGGAAAGCCCGGAATGTCCCTGTATGGCACGACTGTCTGATTTTCAATCTTGTCCGCAAGCTTTCCGAGGCCGCTGCCCAAGACTATGCCCACTGCCGGCCTTTCCGGTCCGAGCCTTGACTGCAGATACTCGGCCGCAGTCATTATCCTCTGTATCCTTTCATCCATAACTTATTGATTAGCAATTATTAATTTTATAATCAGCAAATAGCGTCATATTGTTCTTGAAAATAAGCCAATAGCGTCATATTGCCCGGCCTTTATCCGATACACTTAGAATTTCATCCTTCGGAGGACGTCCCCTGCCTCAGCAAGAATTTCTTTTTCCCCTTCTATCTTTCTGTCCCTCATGACAAATCTGCCGCGGCACATCACTGAGCCGATGCAGTCACTGTGGGCCGAATACACGAGGTTGGCCAGCAGCGGCGCAGGGGACAGAAAGAATGTATTGTCAGTATCAATAATGAGCAGGTCCGCATCCCTCCCCACTTCGATAAGGCCGGTATTAATGCCGAGGGCCCTTGCGCCATTGGCTGTGGCTATCGGCACCAGCTCGTCAAGAGGCATGGCCGAAGGGTCTTTCCTCCAGGCCTTCTGGACCATTGCTGCCGTCTTGAGCGCCTCCAGGATGTCCAGATTGTTGGACGAGGCGCAGCCGTCGGTGCCGATGCAGACATTGGCTCCGGCGTCCCTCAGTTCGTTGTATCTGAATCTGTAGCCTGATGCAAGCTTGAGATTGGAATTGATGTTGTGCACACAGTTCACATGGTGTGCTCCGAGAAGGTCTATGTCATTGTCCGACAGCCAGAGAGTATGGGCGGCGATGAGGTCCGGTCCCAGAATGCCCAGCCTGTCAAGATACTCCACGGGGGAAACTCCGTGCTCTTTGATGCAGTCGTTCACCTCTTTTTCGGTCTCGCTGAGATGGATATGGATTTTCAGTCCGTGCC
>JADIMJ010000123.1 GCA_017694835.1 Candidatus Cryptobacteroides gallistercoris | reverse complement strand
CAGAATCCATATCCGCGAGTGGGCGCGGCGGTTGCCCATCTTCCTGTTCTGCATTCTCAGCAGAATCTCAGACTTTCCTGTCTGTTTATCGACCTTGGCCGATAGTGTACAAGTTATTTTTGCCATAATCTATGTGTGCAGTTGGTATTATTTGCGACCTTCCAACCTGCTTTACAAAGATACAAAATAACACTTTAAGTGTAGCCAAAAAGTTGTATTCTTGGCTACATATTTGGGAAGTAGTGGTTTTTGGTGCTACTTGGTGTACCGGGGCGATTTATTTACATTTATCTGATTTACAATTATATGTAATTCATATTCTTGATACTTGGTGTGCTACTGCGTACCGCGTTTTGCGTTATTTTGGACTCCCAACCGGACATCTTCAGTTTCGGGTAATGAATATGCGCAGAATGTATCTAGCATCAACGGAAAATCCATGTTGATTTCAGGTGGCGCGGCCGGTGGATATGTGAAATGGTGTCCGACAGGCGCGATTTTCCCGCAAAAGTATGGCCGATGGTATTTTCAAAATACCATCGGGCGCGAAAATCCTGCAAAACCGCGCCCGTTGGACACTCAAAATGCCGTCCAACGGGCGCGCCGGACCATTGAATCACATCAACATCATTTGTCAGTGCCTTGTTCTCCCCCGTCAGCCCTCCGTTCAGCCCCCGTTCAGCGACGGATCCGCGATACAGGCATGCCGACAGGGCAAGACAGGGCAAGACACTGCATGGAAGCCTGCAAGACGCTACAGAGAAGTCATTATTTCAAGTGCCTGACGCACTGACATTGTAGGCAATTTGCACAGTTCAGACACAAGAGACCACATGGCCATTTCCGAATCGGTTATTTCCATGTCGACGGCCATGATTGCGCCGAGGAAAGCGGCTACATACTGCTTGCGCTCGAGATCCATTTTGGAAATCAAGGAAACGGCATCAGATGTCTCCATTCTGTCCGATGCCTCCAGCAAGGAATCAGCATCATCCGGATTGACGCCGAATCTCTGCATTTCATTTACGATGGAGGACAATTCCTGTTTTTCCACCTTTCCGTCCGCAAAAGCCATGGCCTTGGCCATCTTGATGATGGCGGCGAACTCAAATCCACTGAAAGTCATAATACAATGTTTGCCCCACCCGACTCCGCAGCGGAAGTTCATGAAACAAAGAAAATGTGGAGCCGTCCGTATATCGGAACATTTTCATATACATAGATTTAAAGTCTCAAGGCGACTTCACAAATATAATAAAATTATTCAGAACTGCTTCATGTCCCTCACATCTGTTCCTGAAGGCCGCTGGAAAGCCCTGAGTCCGAATTCGGGCAGAAGAGCCAGGACATGTTCCATCACATCGGCGGCTATATGCTCGTGCTGTCCCCACTCCTTCTCTCTGGTAAAGAAGTAGAACTGGACCGGAAGGCCTTCCGGCGTGGGCTCAAGCTGCCTGACAAGTATTCTCAGGCCGTCATTGACTTCCGGCAGATGCTGAAGATAATATTCTGCGGCGGCTCTGAAAAGCTTGAGGTTGACAATCCCGCCGCAGGAGCCGTCCCCCGGGCACGGGGATGTTGTCCTGGATGCATTCACAATGCCTTCCGCCCATTTTTCTTTTCCCAGACGCTCCAGTTCTTCGGAGGTACAGAACCTCACCGTGTTCATGTCTATCCTGACGGCCCTTGACACTCTGCGGCCGCCGCTCTCACGCATGCCGCGCCAGTTCTTGAACGAGTCGCTCACCAGGACATAAGGGGGAACCGTGGTGATGGTATTGTCCCAGTTCCTGACCTTCACGGTATTGAGGGTAACCTCCTCCACTTCGCCGTTGACGCCGTATTTGTCCATGACGATCCAGTCTCCAGGGCGGAGCATGTCATGGGCAGAAAGCTGGATTCCGGCGACGACTCCGAGGATAGTGTCCTTGAAGACGAGCATGAGGACTGCCGCCGATGCGCCGAGGCCGGCGAGCAGGGTGGTGAAATCCTTTTCAAGAAGAACCCCGACAATGAGAATCACGGACACGCATACCACAATGACCTTGACCATCTGGTACACGCCCTTCATCGGCTTGTCCTTCAGAATCTCCGACTCGCTGGAAATGGCATAGAGCGATGATATGAACTCGCATACCAGACGGCATGTAACAACGATGATATAAATGTAAAGGGCCTTGGTCAGCACTGCCGTCCAGCGGACAGACTCGGGGAAAAGCAGGGGGAGGGCGAAAAGGAAAGCCACAGGAGGAATCAGGTGGAATGCATTGTGCAGGACTTTCCCGTTGGTAATGTAGTTGTCCCATTTGAATGAAGTCCTGACCGCGACTTTCCGTATCAGGGGGACGAGCAGGCGGCAGCAGAGGAAATCCACGAGATATGCAAGCACAACAACTGCACAGCACAGGATAATCCTCAGCTGGGATGACATTCCTGTCAAATCGGTTGTATAGGTCTCTATCATTGTCAAAAACATTGAAGGATGCCGGCATCAGAATATCCTGATGATTTCTTCAAGGGGTTTCCGCGGAGGCCTGGAAGGATCGGTAATCCGGTATCCGAGGGCTATCACGGCAAGTACTTCCTGACTTTCAGGGATGCCGGCAGCGGCCCTGAGAGCTTCGGCATCCCTTATTCCCATGACGAGGGAATCTGCCCCGAGTTCAGCCGCCTTGAGAAGCACGAATGAATTGCCGATGCCTGAATCATATATGCCCCAGCCGTTGCCGAGTTCGTTGTCCGGACGGCCTTCTTTGTCAAAGCCGGCCACATTCTTTTCAAATGCGGTGACAATAAGGACGGATGCGCCTTCCACATTCTGCGCATTCCTCGGGCCGAGGCACTGCCGTACCCTTTCAAAGGCTTCAGCAGACTCCGCCGCATAGTATCTTGCCGTCTGGCTGTTCTTCCACGACGGGGCAAGAGATGCCGCCCCAAGAATTTCCATCAGTGTCCCGTGCGGGATTTTACGGGAAGCATCAAATCTTCTGACACTTGCCCTCCTTTCCATAATTTCATCCAAACCCATGGCCGTATATTTTATAATGCAGAATGACTGTCCGGTTACAATAGAGTAATCATCTTATAATAGAGTGATTATCCGGCGGACAAATCCAATCATTATTTATCATTCAAAATTACTCATAATTGTCATTCCCCCGGTCTTTTCTCCGGAGAAATTGTTAAAAAAACGTTACCTTTGTCGGGTGAAAAATTCCCACGGAACTAAGAAAACCAATGAAGACAACGGATATTGCATCCTGTGCACCGGAAAATTTTTTCAAGCCGGAAATCAGGTCCGGCCACAAGATAAGCACTGAAATGAAACGGCTGTGGGCCTGCGAAATCAACCTCCTTGCCGAATTCCGGAGAGTCTGCGAAAAAAACGGGCTCCGGTGGTGGCTGGATTCAGGTTCCCTGCTCGGGGCCGTCAGGCACAAGGGATATATCCCATGGGACGATGACATCGACGTGGTCATGTTCAGGGACGACTATGACAGGCTCACGGACATCGCGGAGCAGGAATTCAGGCCGCCGTTCATTTTCCAGACTGCATATACTGAAAAGAATTATGCGAGGGGGCATGCGCAGCTGAGGGACGCCAGGACATCCGCCATAATACCGGAGGAAATATACAAGGACTTCAACCAGGGAATCTTCATTGACATTTTCGTCCTTGACGGAGTGAACGGAGACCCAGCCGAGGAAAAGCGGCAGAATGCCAGGGCAAAATACCTGAAGGGCAAACTCGAAATGCTTGCCCGCCCCATACGGATGCTGCGCTTCAAGGATCTGGCCAGGGCAGCCAAATACAGGCTGATGTATCCCGGCATAAAGGGGAAAGCCCGGCTGTTCAAGGAATACGAAGACATATTCAGGAACAACAAGGCGGACGAGTGCGATTATGTTGCGACACTGACTTTCAGGGCCGATTCAAAGAAGCGGGACAGGCACATATACGACAGGACGGAACTCATGGACTTTGAATTCATGAAATTTCCGGTACCGGGAGGCTATGACGAACTGCTCACGCTCCTGTACGGCGATTATATGAAACCTGTAATTGCACCGTCGATGCATGGGGGGCTCATCGTCGACACGGAGACCCCGGCGGATTTGAAAATCAAAGAATTGAGGAAGAGAGAAAAATGCAGGCGATAATCTTGGCGGCCGGCATGGGCAAGCGGCTCGGAGAGCTTACCGGCAACAATACCAAATGCATGATAAGAGTCAACGGAAAGACTCTGATTGAAAGGATGCTCGGGCAGCTCGACATGCTGGGGCTGAGCCGCATAACCATAGTCATCGGCTACAAGGGCCAGGTGCTCAGGGACTTCATATCGACATTGGACATACGGACTCCCGTAGACTATGTGACAAATGACATCTTTGACAGGACCAACAACATATACTCCCTGTTTCTTGCCAGAGAACGCATGCTTGAAGACGACACTCTGCTGCTGGAATCAGACCTCATCTTCGAGGACAGGGTCATTGACAGAATAATCCGCGACGAGCGCCCGAACATAGCCCTTGTCGCCAGATTCGAGAACTGGATGTCCGGCACGGTCGTCACGATAGACGAAAGCGGAAACATCACGAGATTCGTTGACGCAGAACATTTTTCATTCAAGAAAACCGACTCGTATTACAAGACCGTCAACATTTACAAATTCAGCAGAGAATTTTCCGTCTCCCACTATGTCCCGTTCCTTGAGGCCTACTGCACGGCACTGGGCAACAACGAGTATTACGAACAGGTGCTCAGCGTCATCTCGCGCATAGACAGGTCATCACTGAAGGCGCTTCCGCTGGAATGCGGGGAAGCCTGGTACGAAATAGACGACATCCAGGACCTCGACATAGCGGAGACTATTTTTTCGGACAGAAAGACAGAAGCAATCTCATCCAGATACGGCGGCTACTGGAGATATCCCGGGATGCTGGACTTCTGCTATCTTGTCAACCCGTATTTCCCGAACAAGCGCATGACCTGCGAAATCAAGAGCAATTTCCGGACACTGATTTCACACTACCCGTCCGGAAGAAGAGTCAACAACCTCATAGCCGCCCGGAATTTCATGGTCCGCCCGTCATTCATCACTGTCGGGAACGGTGCCGCAGAACTGATAAAAAGCCTGACGGAAAATGTCATCACCGGGAAAACAGGCTTCGTGTTCCCCACATTCGAGGAATACCCCAACCGGCTCCGGACTGAAGACAGGGTCGTTTTCGTCCCGGACAACCCGGACTTCTCATATACGGCAGAAGACCTGACAGACTACTTCTCGGACAAAGACATATCCGCACTTGTGATTGTCAATCCGGACAATCCGTCCGGCAATTTCATGTCCAGGGATGAAGTGCTCAGTCTGTGCGGCTGGGCCGGAGAAAAGGGAATCAGGCTGGTCATAGACGAGTCATTTGTAGACTTCAGTTCGAACATTCAGAACAATTCTCTGATTGACAACAATATACTTAAAAAGTACCCGCATCTTGCCGTAGTCAGGTCAATATCAAAGTCATACGGGGTGGCCGGGCTGAGGCTCGGGGTACTCGCGTCATCCGACCGGGAACTGATGTCGGCCGTCAACAGCGACCTCGCCATCTGGAACATAAATTCATTCGCCGAATTTTACATGCAGATCTTTGAGAAATACTTGAATGACTACAGGAAAGCCTGCGCCAGATTCATCAGGGAACGGGAAAGATTCCTGTCGGAACTGAACGGCATCAGATTTCTCCGCATAATCCCTTCCCGGGCAAATTATTTCCTGTGCGAGGTGCTACATCCGTTCACAGCCTCAGGTCTGACGGCGGAACTGCTTGAAAAATACAATATCCTGATAAAGGACTGCAGCCGCAAGAAAGGATTCGGCGGCAGGAACTATGTCAGGATTGCCGTAAGGGACAAAAAGGACAACAGCAGACTCATTGACATACTAAAGGAACTGCAATGCTCACTATAACCGACAATGAAATACGGAGCCTCGGGATTTCACCGGAGACCTGCATGGAGTGGATCAGGACATCATTCAGCCTGAAGAACAGAAGCATACTGCCTCCGAAAATCAGCATTCACCTCCACGAGTCAGATTTTTTCAATACGATGCCATGCCTGCTGCCCGGGGAATTCGACATGTTCAGCGTAAAAGTGGTTTCAAGGATAAAGTCACAGAAGCCGGCGCTCAAGAGCATGATGCAGCTCTACAGGGCATCCACGGGAGAACTTCTCGCCATGATGGAGGCTGACTGGATCACTGCAATGCGCACCGGAGCCGTGGCGGCCCTTGCCACTGAAACACTGGAATGTCCCGGAGCCGGGGTATATTCCTTCATGGGGCTGGGGTCGACTGCGTTTGCGACCATGGAGTGCCTTGCAGGCCATCTTGCCGGGAAGCCTTGCGAGATACGCCTGCTCAGGTACAAGGACCAGGCCGAGAGATTCGCCGAAAGATTCAGCGGGCGCGGCTTTGATTTCAGGATTGTCGGGTCGGCTGAAGAACTCATAAGGGATGCAGATGTCGTGATATCATGCATCACTCGCACTGATGAGCTGATATGCCCTGACGAAAGAATCTTCCGGCCCGGAGTGCTCGTCGTACCGGTCCACACGAGGGGCTTCCAGAACTGCGACACTGTATTCGACAAGGTATTCGCCGATGACACAGGACATGTGAGCGGCTTCGCCAATTTCGGAAAGTTCAGAAAATTCGGCGAATTGGGAGATGTCCTTGACGGACTTGTGCCCGGAAGAGAAGACGGAAGGGAACGCATACTGTCATACAACATCGGCCTCGGACTCCATGACGCCTGTTTCGCATACAGGATACTCGGCCTCATGGAAGAGAGGGAGAGCTGTCCGGCGAATATATAGCCCGAATCCTATGCAAATCGGATAAAAGAGCCTATATTTGCCGAAACACGCCCAACATTGGCCAAAATGCAAGCCTTATGAACAACAAGCCTCTGATTTCAATACTGGTTCCCTGCTACAATGTCGAAGCATACCTGCGGCAATGCATGGATTCCATCATCCGCCAGACTTACACCAACCTTGAAATCATCTGCCTGGACGACGGGTCCACGGACAGGACACCTGAAATCCTGAAGGAATACGAAAAGAAGGACAGCAGAACAAGAGTCATCAGCAAGCCCAATTCAGGATACGGGGCAACAATGAACATAGGGCTGAAGGCGGCTTCAGGGAAATACATCGGCATAGTGGAATCCGACGACTATATCGAGCCGAAGATGTACGAAATACTTTGCGATGCGGCAGAGAAAGACAATCTGGACATAGTCAGATGCAGGTTCATCGAGCGCAATGTAATCAAGAGCAAGGACAAGGTCAATACATTTTCATATGTGAAGGACAACGGCCGGGTATTCAGGCCGACGGATGTCCCGTCCTCCTTCACGATGAAGCCTTCGATATGGGCCGGCATGTACAACAGGGAATTCCTTGAGAGGAACGGCATACGGTTCCTTGAGACACCCGGGGCAAGCTACCAGGACACAGCCTTTGCATTCAAGGCACTGGCAACGGCCCAAAGGGTAAGGATGCTGCCTGACGTACTGCACAATTACCGCATCAACGAAGCCTCATCCGTATCATCGCCGGGAAAAGTCTTCTGCGTATGTGACGAAGAAGCCGAAATCCGCCGCTATGTCAACTCCCTCGGACGGTATGAAGAGCTGAAGGGAATCATGGCGCTCAGGGCATTCGGGTCCTACAAATGGAACTACAACCGCCTCGGGCCCATGAAACTGAAAAGGGCTTTCATGAAACGATGGTCGGAAGAGGCCAGGCAGATGTTCGCGGACGGGGCCATCACCAGGAAGAATTTCTCGCGTAACCGCATTTTCAGGCTCAGGATTATCGCATACTGCCCTTGCCTGTACCATTTCATAAAAAAAGTATAGACCACATTGACAAACAACACATACAGCGACCAATCCACAAAAATGCTCGATACCATGAAGCAATATGACTATCTCGTAGTGGGAGCAGGGCTTTTCGGAGCCTGCTTCGCTTATCTGGCAAAGCAGAAAGGCGCCTCGTGCCTCGTGATTGACAAGAGACCGCACACCGGAGGAAACACCTGGTGCGAAGAAATCGAGTCGATAAATGTCCACAAATACGGAGCCCACATCTTCCACACCTCAGACAGGGAGGTCTGGAATTTCGTCACATCGCTCTGTGAATTCAACAATTACATCAACTCACCGGTGGCCAACTACAAGGGAAGACTCTACAACCTGCCGTTCAACATGAACACTTTCCATGAACTCTGGGGCGTGGTGACACCTGAACAGGCAGCAGAAAAAATCAGGGAGCAGAGGGAAGCCGCCGGCATCACTGAGCCAAGGAATCTCGAGGAACAGGCCATCTCCCTCGTCGGCACCGACATATACGAGACTCTGGTAAAGGGATACACAGAAAAACAGTGGGGAAGGAAATGCACTGAGCTCCCCGCTTCCATCATAAGGCGGCTGCCGGTAAGATTCACCTTCGACAACAATTACTTCAACGACACCTGGCAGGGAATCCCCGTCGGGGGATACAACAGGCTCTTTGACCGGCTGCTGGAGGGGATTGAAGTAAGGACAGGGGCTGACTATTTCTCAGACAGGGAATATTTTGACTCCCTTGCCGAAAAGACAGTATTCACAGGACCGATAGACCAGTACTACGGATACAGGTTCGGGAAACTTGAATACCGCACCGTACGGTTCGAGACGACAGTGCTGGACATGCCGAACTACCAGGGCGTGGCAGTGATGAACTACACCGATGCGGAAACCCCGTTCACCCGCATCATCGAGCACAAGCACTTCGAATTCGGGAAGCAGGACAAGACCGTCATCTCAAAGGAATATTCTTCCGAATGGAAAGACGACAGCGAGCCGTATTATCCTATAAACAACGGAAGGAACAACGGACTGTACCTGAAATACAAGGAGCTTGCGGACAGGGAGACCTCCGTAATCTTCGGCGGCAGGCTTGCAGAATACAAGTACTATGACATGCACCATGTGATAGGAAGAGTGCTGCACCATCCGGAACTGGAGAGGGACTGAATGCAGGCCTGACCCGGACGAGGCCGCCGATGCGCCCTTGCAGGATTCACCTCTGCCGGTACAATCCTTGCGGCACGCCTTATCGGTCAGCCGCAAGGATTCTGCGCACGAAATGGCGTATGACCTTCGCCTTCAAAGAAAGCCTGCACCCGTCAGGTATGAGGGATATCCCGGGCATGATTCCGCGCAGCATCTCCCGCTCTTCCGCACAGGAGATTTCCCGGCGCATCCTGTTGAGCTTCCTGAGGAAAGACTCCGCAGACTTCGAAGAAAGGTTCACCTGCTCTCCGGGGGTAAACAAGCCGGAATCCCTGATGAAGGCAAGCCGGATGCGGTCGGCGTCGGCGCAATCATAGTTCGTCCGGAAGTTGCGCCTGCCTTTCTTCACAATGCCGCCCCTGTACTGGTGATAGTAATACATCGACCTGTTTATCTGGACACATGACGACGAGGCGGCATAAAAGAGAAAGGTAGTCCTCCTGTCCTCGAATCTGACGCCCGGACAGAATCCGATTTCACTGACTATGCTTTTCCTGACGAGAAGGGTACATGCCGACTGCGAAATCTCCTCCCTCATGTTCAGGGCAATCATCCCGGCCGGAGTCATGACCCGTTCGGTGCCGTCCTCGCAATACTGGTACTTCGGAGGGCGCCCGTTGTTGTATATCTTGACATAGTTGCAGTTCACGGCATCGGCGCCGTTACGGACCGCCGCCTCATACATGCGTCCGTACATTTCCGGAGACACCAGGTCATCGCTGTCAACGAACCCCACATACTCCCCCGCCGCGGCCCTGACCCCCTCATTCCTCGCAGTGGACAGGTCCCCTTTTTCCAAAGTGACATATCTGACCCTCGGATCCTCCGAAGACAATTCACGGCAAATGTCCGGCGACCCGTCCTCCGAGCCGTTCTCGACAAGGACCACCTCAATGTCATCCAAAGTCTGGGACAGCAGCGAGCCGACACATTGCCTCAGATACTTCTCCGTATTGTGCACGGGAACTATTATACTGACTTTCACCATATTCTCCGGATATCAGGCTTCGGGTATCAGCTTTTTGTAAACAATCAGATTGAACAGCCGCACAACCTTGTATTGCCTGTAGTGAAAGTATTCCCGTCTGGCACAGAACAGAATCTGGAGCAGACCCGAGACAAGATGGCGCCTGCTCTTCATTTCATAACACACCGTCCTGTTCACGAGTTTCCTGCTGACATGCTGCCTGAGGAAATCGTATTTGTCATAAATCTCCGCCGCACAGCCGACGATTTCCTCCTGCTTTTCCTGTACGGAATATTTCACGGAAAGCCAGTAGTAGCTCACGAAGATATGCGAAAGCATGATTTCATGCGACTTGTGCAGTCCCTTGCCCACAACGAAGGCAAAGAGGTATCCGATTCCCCGGAGATGGTCGATTGCCCTCGGAGTCCTGACGAATGTCGTGGTCATTATGCTCCCCGAATGCCTCAGGTAGTTATAGAACTTGTCCTTGAAATAATACGCCTGCCTTATGCAGAAGAAATACTGCATGGTAAAGACGAAATCCTCATAATAGATTCTCGCGAAGCGGATGCCGTTGCTGTCCAGGATTGATTTCCTGAACATCTTGTTGCATACGGACCCGTCCGTCTTCTTTATCACACTGTCATTGATTTCCACATTGCCTGAAAATCTGACGGCATAATATTTTCTGTCAGACAAGGCAGGTTCCGATCCGTCCTCCGTCACAATCCTCGTCCCGAAGCATATGAGGTCAGGATTTTCAGGGAATACGGCAGAGATGGACTCAAATGCATCTGCACACAGGAAGTCATCAGAGTCAAGGAAGCTGATCCACTCCGAAGTAGCCACGGCCAGTCCAGCATTCCTTGCGTCCCCGAGGCCTCCGTTTGCCTTGTCCACCACGACAACCCTCGGGTCTTCTGACTGAAGCCTTGAGAGGATTTCCGCAGAGCCGTCTGTGGAACCGTCGTTGACGCAGATGATTTCAAGATTCCCGTAAGCCTGTTCCATGACGCTTCTCACCGATTTCTCAAGATATTTTTCGGCATTGTAGACCGGGATGATGACGGAAATTTTCTCTGTTGAGTGCATTGACTTGAAATTTGCGCAAAAGTAGTACAATTTTGTCAAAAAAGACAGAATTCATTCCGTTAATTGCCAAAAACGGTATTTGATATGAAATTTCATTATCTTACATATTTTCATTAAATTTGCGCGGTGAATTGCACACATGGCAGGCGGACATCATGCCACTTGCCTGTTCCCTATGGGGATAAATTAAGTATAATTAAACATAACACAATGAGTTTGAAAATTGTAGTATTGGCAAAACAGGTTCCTGACACACGCAATGTCGGGAAAGATGCCATGACAGCCGACGGTACAATCAACCGTGCGGCGCTTCCTGCCATCTTCAACCCTGAAGACCTCAACGCCCTGGAGCAGGCCCTCAGGCTGAAGGAATCTCATCCGGGCTCGACAGTGACCATGCTCACAATGGGACCGGGACGTGCGGCAGAAATCATACGCGAAGGACTGTACCGCGGAGCTGACGGAGGCTATCTCCTGACCGACAGGGCATTTGCCGGAGCAGACACTCTCGCCACCTCCTATGCCCTCGCCACCGCCATCCGTAAAATCGGTGAATATGACCTCATCATCGGAGGACGGCAGGCAATCGACGGAGACACAGCCCAGGTGGGACCGCAGGTTGCTGAAAAACTCGGACTTGCACAGGTGACTTATGCGGAAGAAATCCTTGACGTGGATGAAGCCGGAAAGAAAATCACCATAAAGCGCCACATCGACGGCGGCGTGGAGACCGTTGTCGCCCCTATTCCTCTCGTAATCACAGTCAACGGAAGCGCAGCACCGTGCCGCCCTCGCAACGCAAAGCTTGTACAGAAATACAAGAGAGCGCTCGGGGCACAGGAGAAGGCAGCCATAACAAAAGAAGGAGAGGCACTTCCATATGCAGACCTCTATGAGAAGAAGCCTTATCTCAACATCACCGAATGGAGCGCCGCAGATGTCAATGCAGACCTCGCACAGTGCGGCCTGAGCGGCTCCCCTACAAAAGTGAAGGCGATACAGAATATCTCGTTCCAGGCCAAGGAAAGCAAGACTCTGACCGGAAGCGACAAGGATGTCGAAGGCCTGATTACAGAACTTTTAGCAAACCATACGATAGGATAGAAAGTCATGAACAACGTATTCGTATATCTTGAAATAGAAGGCACTACAGTTGCCGATGTCAGCCTTGAGCTGCTGACCAAGGGGCGCAAGCTCGCCGACAGGCTCGGCTGTCAGCTTGAAGCCATTGCCGCCGGACACGGACTTGCCGGCATCGGGAGGCAGGTGATGCCTTTCGGCGTGGACAAGCTGCATGTGTTCGACGCACCGGGACTGTTCCCATATACATCCCTGCCGCATTCCTCCATTCTCATCAATCTGTTCAAGGAGGAGAAGCCGCAGATCTGCCTCATGGGCGCAACTGTCATCGGCCGTGACCTCGGCCCGCGCGTATCCTCTGCCCTGACAAGCGGACTTACCGCAGACTGCACTTCCCTTGAAATCGGAGACCACGAGGACAAGAAGGCAGGCATGGTCTATGAGAACCTCCTCTACCAGATCCGTCCGGCATTCGGAGGAAACATCGTGGCGACAATCGTCAATCCGGAGCACCGCCCGCAGATGGCGACTGTCCGCGAAGGCGTGATGAAGAAAGAGATTCTCGACGAGAACTACAAGGGAGAAGTCATCAGTCATGACGTGGCCAAATATGTCCATGACACCGACTATGTAGTAAAGGTAATCGACCGCCATGTGGAGAAGGCAAAGCACAATCTCAAGGGCGCATCCATCGTCGTTGCCGGAGGCTACGGCATGGGGTCCAAGGAGGGATTCGACATGCTGTTCGAGCTTGCAAGGGAACTCCACGCTGAGGTGGGCGCAAGCCGTGCCGCAGTGGACGCAGGCTTTGCGGACCATGACAGGCAGATCGGCCAGACAGGCGTGACGGTCCGCCCGAAGCTCTATATCGCATGCGGCATCAGCGGACAGATCCAGCACATCGCCGGAATGCAGGAGAGCAGCATCATCATTTCCATCAACAATGATGAGAACGCACCTATAAACGCAATAGCCGATTATGTCATCAACGGAACCGTAGAGGAAGTAATTCCAAAGATGATCAAGTATTACAAATCTCACAGCAAATAGGATATGGCGAATTTCTATACAGAACACCCGGAACTGCGCTACCACCTCAACAATCCGATGATGGAGCGCATCTGCGAGCTCAAGGAGCGCAACTACAGGGACAAGGACGAATACGACTATGCGCCGCAGGACTATGCGGATGCCATGGATTCGTATGACAAGGTACTGGAAATCACCGGAGAAATCACCGGGGAAGTCATCGCCGCCAATGCAGAGGGTGTCGACCTTGAGGGTCCTCACTGCGCTGACGGACGCGTGGAATATGCCAGCGGCACAAAAGTGAACATGGACGCAATGGTCAAGGCCGGCCTGAACGGAATGACCATGCCGCGCAGATTCGGAGGTCTCAACTTCCCTATCACTCCTTACACGATGTGCGCTGAAATCGTCGCTGCGGCCGATGCCGGCTTCAGCAACATCTGGTCTCTCCAGGACTGCATCGAGACTCTCTATGAGTTCGGCAACGAGGACCAGCACAGCCGTTTCATCCCGCGCATCTGTGCAGGAGAGACAATGTCCATGGACCTCACTGAGCCGGATGCAGGTTCCGACCTCCAGAGCGTGATGCTCAAGGCCACCTTCGATGAGGCTAACAACTGCTGGAGACTGAACGGAGTGAAGCGTTTCATCACCAACGGCGACGCCGACCTTCATCTCGTGCTTGCCCGCTCGGAGGAAGGCACCAAGGACGGCCGAGGCCTCTCGATGTTCATCTACGACAAGAGGGACGGCGGGGTCAATGTACGCCGCATCGAGAACAAGCTCGGTATCCACGGCTCCCCTACATGCGAACTCGTTTACAAGAACGCAAGGGCAGAACTCTGCGGCGAGCGCAGGCTCGGCCTCATCAAATATGTGATGGCTCTCATGAACGGCGCACGCCTCGGAATCGCCGCACAGAGCGTCGGCCTGAGTCAGGCAGCCTACAATGAGGCCCTCGCATACGCCAAGGACCGCAAGCAGTTCGGCAAGGCCATCATAGAATTCCCTGCCGTATATGACCTGCTTTCCACCATCAAGGCAAAATTGGATGCCGGCCGCGCCCTGCTTTACCAGACTTCACGCTATGTGGACATCTACAAGGCTCTGGACGACATCGCCCGCGAGCGCAAGCTCACCCCTGAGGAGCGTCAGGAGCAGAAGAAATATGCCAAGCTGGCAGATGCCTTCACTCCTCTGGCAAAGGGTATGAACTCCGAATATGCCAACCAGAACACATACGATTGTATCCAGGTTCACGGCGGCAGCGGCTTCATGCTTGAATATACCTGCCAGCGCATCTACCGCGACGCCCGCATCACAAGCATCTATGAGGGTACCACCCAGCTTCAGACAGTAGCTGCAATCCGCTATGTCACCAACGGCTCATACCTCGCAACCCTGCGTGAATATGAACAGATCGAGTGCTCAGAGGAGATGAAGCCGCTGCTTGAGAGAGTAAAGGCCATGACCGACAAGTTCGAGGCCTGCACCAACCTCGTCAAGGAAGCCGGTGACCAGGAGTACCACGACTTCATGGCACGCAGACTCTACGAGATGGCTGCAGACTGCGTGATGTCTCACCTCATCATCCAGGATGCCACCCGTGCACCGGAAATGTTCACCGAATCCGCCAAGGTCTATGTGAACTATGCCGAGGCAGAGGTCGGAAAGCACAACGCTTTCATCACAGGCTTCAACAGGGAAGACATCGCCTGCTACAGGAAATAAATTGACAGCGCGCCCGTCGGAGTCGAAAATGCTTTCCGACGGGCGTGGTTTTACGGAATTTTCGCGCCCGATGGATAGTGAAAAGTATATCCACCGGGCGCGTCATTTATAAATGCCCCGCCTCCCGCAGAGAGACGCAGGCCTACCGCTTCCAGAAGGAGGTCGTGAAAATCACGAAGAAGGTGAAGAGCTCGAGACGGCCAACGAGCATGATGAATGAAAGGAATATCTTGCAGAAGCCGTTGAGGGATGAGAAGTTGGACATAGGGCCGACATCGCCGAAGCCGGGTCCGACATTGCTGAGGCAGGTAATCACGGCACTGGTGGCAGTGACAATGTCTGTGAAGCAGGACATCACTATGCTTCCTATCACGAAGGTGAACATGTACATGCAGAAGAAGCTCATGATGCTGCTCAGGAGTTCGGGACGGACGCTCTTGCCGTTGTACTTGACATTGATGATGCCGTTGGGATGGATGATGCGCTTGAGCTCATTGAATGCGTTCTTGAAGAGAAGAAGAATGCGCACGCACTTGATGCCTCCGACAGTCGAACCGGCGGAGCCCCCGATGAAAAGTATTATGAAGAGCAGCATCTGGGCGGCATACGGCCAGTACAGATAATCTGCGGAAGCAAATCCTGTAGTCGTCAATATTGTCACGACCTGGAAAAACGCATCCCTGATGCACCTCTCTATGCTTGAATATTCTTCCTGGTGCCCGCTGAAAAACAGCATGGCGGCGATGACAAGGGAAACGGCGACTGTGATGCCGGTATAGAGACGGAACTCCTCATCCTTGAAAAGGTGCGACGGCTTTCCTTTGAAAAGGGCATAGAGAAGGGCATAGTTGGTGCCGCCGATGAACATGAAGGCAGTGATCACATACTGGATATAGGCCGAGTCCCAGTAGGCGAGGCTGGCAGTCTTGGTAGAATAGCCGCCTGTCGCCATACAGGCGAAAGAATGGCATACGGCATCGAAAAGACTCATCCCCCCGAACATGAGCATCACCGTCTCCGCAGCCGTAAGGCCGATGTACATAATGTACATCCTCCGGGCAGTCGCATGGAACGTGAATGAGAACTTGTCATGCATCGGACCGGGTACCTCCGCCACATAAAGGTCCCTGCCCTCGATTCCGAGACTCGGAAGTATCGCCAGCAATATCACCACTATTCCGAGACCTCCCATCCACTGGGTAAGGGAACGCCAGAAAAGCGAAGCATGCGGCAGGACCTCCACCTCATTGAGAATCGAGGAACCTGTCGTGGTAAAGCCCGACATGACTTCAAAGAAGGCATCCGGGAAAGAAGGAATGCTGCCGCTTATCATCAGAGGGAGACTGCCGAAGACAGTGAACAGAATCCATATCAGGGAAACTATCAGATATCCGTCCCGCTTGGTCAGGGTCCTGTCCTTGACTTTTGTGGAGAAAATGAGCACAAGCGCAACGGCAAGCGTGATTGCGGCAGAAATCAGAAAGGCATCGGCGTCATGTTCCTTATAGATCAGGGCCACACCCATGCACAGCAGGAAGGCAATGCTCTCCACAAAGAGAAGCCTCCCGAGTATATTCACTATAAAGCGGAAATTTATCATATCGAGAAAATATGGTCTCCGGCTGAATTCCTTACGATTATTTCCGGAACATCCTCAGAACTTTCTTCACGGCAGAAGGCAATGCGAATATCACCACATCGTCACCGGCCTGTATTCTCACGTCTCCCTTGGCTATGATGGCTTCGCCTCCGCGTATGATGCCGCCGACATTGGCATTGTCCGGGAAATCGAGTTCGGCCAGCGTGCCCTGCGTAATCCTGGCCCCCTCCTCTACTGTCACTTCGAAGACTTCGGCTTCGGAAAATGTCACGAACTTCAGATGCCTTACATTCACATTTATCGTATAACGGTAAATGTTCGCCGCAGCTATCAGCTTGGTGTTTATGAGGGTACCTATGCCGAGATTCTCCGCAAGGTCTGTATAGTCAAGATTCTCGACCTCGGCCACGGTTTTCTTCACCCCGAGCTTCTTGGCAAGTAGGCAGGTCAGTATGTTGGTCTCGGAAGAGCCGGTAAGGCAGACGAAAGCCTCAGTATTGCGTATGCCTTCCTCCCTCAGCAGGGCAAGGTCTCGCCCGTCCCCGTTGATGACGAGGGTGGACTTGAGCTTGTCAGCCAACTCGAAGCAGCGGTCCCTGTCCTTTTCTATAAGCTTGACATTATACTGCTGCTCCAGGAGGGAAGCCGCCTTGAATCCGATGCGCGAGCCTCCCACGATGATGATATTCTTGATTTCAAACCTGGACTTTCCGCAGATGGAATATATTTCCGGAATATACATCGGTTTCGTGACAAAAAAAGCGAGGTCGCCGTAGCGGAAATAGTCATTTCCTCTCGGGATGACCGTCTGGTCCCCACGCTTGATCGCGACTACACGGAAATTGTCCGTCCCATAGGCCTGGGCAGTCTTCGCCAGAGTAAGATTCAGCACAGGCGCGTTTTCCCATATCTTTATGCCGAGGAGCTGCAGCCTTCCGTCAGAAAACTCATGCTGCTGCCTTGTCCCTGCGAGCTTCAGTGCGGATACTATTTCCTCGGCGGCCAGCCTTTCCGGATATATCATCGAATCAATGCCGATGGTCTTCATGTATTCCCTGTTGGCATCCTCAAGATATTCGCTGTTGTTGACCCTTGTTATTGTATATTTTGCACCAAGATGCTTTGCAAGGATTGAAGAATTGATGTTCTGGTCTTCCTGATGGTTGACGGCTATGAAAAGATCGCAGTCGCCAGCTCCGGCATCCTCCAGAGCTCCGATCGAGGTGCACGAAGCCTCTTCGGCAAGTATGTCAAGCTGGGACTCGAGCTGTTCGAGCTTTTCATGGTCAGTGTCTATCAACATGATCCTGTGATCCTGCCTGCTGAGCATCTTTGCCAGATGTGTACCGACTTCTCCTGCACCGGCTATGACTATCTTCATTGCTTGTTCTTTAAAAATATCCGGCAAAATAAGGCATTAAATTTCAATCTGCCAAACCTTATTTGCAGGAAGACACAGGAAGGCACGGGAACAAGGCCGGCACCCGGGCAGGGCATATCAGGAATCCGGCGGCAGGTCAGCGGTTTATGGGGATGAGCCCCCTGGAAATGCCGGTCATCACAAGGTCGGCGGCATTTTTTGCATTGAGCTTTTCCATCAGATGCCGGCGGTGGGTGTCCACGGTATTGACCGATATGCACAGTTCCCTGGAAATCTCGACATTTGACATCCCCTCGGAAATAAGCTTGAGCACGTCAAGTTCCCGCGGAGTCACATTGTCCTCTGCCGGTTCCGGCGGCCCGCACAGTCTTGCGGCTTCGTCACAATAGAATTTTTCGCCGGACAGGACTTTTCTGACGGCATCTGCAATGACCGATGAATCCAGTGACTTGAAGAGAATCCCGTCCACATCAGAATTGAGCAGCTGGCGGACATACCAGATTTCCTCATGCATTGTGTTTACTATAATATGTATCCGGGGACATGTCCTTTTGATGCGGGATATTATGTCGAGTCCGGAGATATCCGGCAGACTGATGTCAAGGATTACTGCATCGACAGGTTTCGTTGCAATCAGTTCAAGGGCGGCATTGCCGGTATTTGCCTCATAAAAGGAGGCGGAAGGGAATTCAGCCGCCAGAATCATCTTGAGAGCCTTAAGTAACAGAGGATGGTCGTCCACCAATAGGATATGCTTGACAATTTCTTTCATCTGATTAGTCGCGGTTTCAGAATTTTCTGCAAAGAAACTGCAATCGGCCCAAAATCGCATCACGCAAAAACATGATTTTCCGTATCACTTCGTGCGCCGCCGGCGATTATCAAGAGGCACGGTCAGCGAGAAATGCCTTCCCTTCATCCCGAGACATGCACCGATTGTCTTCACTCTTTCCCTGATGACTGACAGGCCTATCCCCTTGCTCTCCTGACGGAGTCGCCCGTCTGCCGGGAACTCAACCTTCGCGTCGGTATCAAAGTCCAGCTGCAGCATATTCTTCCCGAGGCGGAGACAGACCTCTATATCTCTGGCTTCAGAATGCCTGAGTATATTCGAAAGCAATTCCTGGAATATCCTGTAGACCTCATATGAAATATTCTCCGGAATATTCTTCCATTCGTTTCCTTCCGCTGATTTGACAAACTCCAATGAAATGTCCGTCTGCATTGAAAATTTCTCCATATGCGCGGCCATTATCTCATCAAGCGTGGAGAACCGGAATTCAGGCGGCATCAGTTCATGGGAAATGTACCGGACATCCTTGCGGAGCTTCTCAATCATATCCACTATGTCGGCGGCCCCGGCCAGGGCGCCGGACTTTCCGGACATGTCTTTCCGGCCTCCGCAGACGGACTTCAGCAGCATCCCTATTCCCAAAAGGTCATTGCAGACCCCGTCATGAAGGTCTTCGGCGATTCTTCTCCGCTCTTTCTCCAGCCCTTCAATATATTTTCGGGCATAATCGAGCTCCGCAGTCCGCCTGCGGGAACGGCTTCTGAACACATATGATATTGTCGCCGACAGGAATGCCAGCATCAGAATGACTGCCGTCATCAGCCACTGCAGGCGGGCAGACCTCTCTTTTATCCGTTCTGCCTCCAGCCTGGATATTTCCAGTTCCTTTTCCCGCGTGTCATATTTGACCGACCATTCGGAAAGCTGGTTCTGGACATCGGCGCTATGGATGCTGTCCGATGCGGCATATGCCTTCTCATAGCATTCGGAAGCCTCCCGGTACATGTGCATGGCCATATAATTCCTTGCCATGCACTGATAGAGTATGTCCGGGGCCGACTGCTCGTTCTTTCCTGCATCCGCAAGCAATTCGGACAGAATCATATTGCTTTCGCGGTACTTGCCCACCGAGGAAAACACCTTGGCCGCAGTCTCCTTGTACCCGAGCACTTCGGGGAGATTTTCCGCAAGGTCATCCATAAGGCGGACGGCCTGCATGTCATAGAACTCGACGGAATCCCTTTCCCCCGTATAGTTGAACATGGCAAGGATATAATTCAGGACCTTGAGCTCGAATTTCGGCTCCCCGAGCTTCCTGGCAATGCCAAGGGCTTCCCTGAGGAACCGCATGCTCCCGTCATATCTCCCCGTCTTTGCGAGTATGGCGCCGACCGTAGAATATGCATAGATTATATCGTCGATGTCAGTGTCCTCAGATGTCGCCTCTACAGCCTTCCTTGCATACACCTCCGCCTCGTCAAGCCTTGAGAAGGAGACATAGAGGGCGGCTATATTCACCAGCACATGGCTCATTTCGGAGGAGACGCCTTCCTGGCCCTCAAGCAGTGACACAGCCTTGTTGTAATAGAAGAGGGCGGAATCGAACTCGGACTTCCGCTTCCATGAAAGGCCGGCCGAGGCAAGCAGGGAACTCCTGATGCCGGCTGAGGAGCCGAGCCTGGTGGCTTCATCGTAGGCGTGGAGATGAGCCCTGATGCTCTCGTCCATATCGCCCATGGCAAAACTGGCTTCCGCTGCATTGGTCAGCAGGGCGACATAAAGTTCCGGATTCTCGGGACCGGCATATTTCAGCCCCTGCCTGGAGCAGTACAATGCGCTGTCGGCATCCCTGTACCCGTAATATATGCCCCTGTCAAGCCATAACATGGCAAGGGAGTCCTTTTCATTTCCGCTTATGCGGGCTCCGGAGTCTCCACCCGGGCTGCATGATGAAGCAAGGACGGTCAGGAAAAACATGACCGGCACGACAGGTATTCTGCGAAAAAAGTTCTTCATGGCCGGAAGTTCAGGTCAGCGTATCATTTTACCCTTATTGTACGGCCTATCTTCAATATTGTCTGAGGGGTGATGCCGTTCATCCTGCACAAGGCCGAAACGGAAGTGCCGTTGGCTGAAGCAATCCGTCCCAGAGTGTCGCCGGACTTTATGGTATAATACTTCATCGCCGCCCTCTCGGCGTCTTCCCTTGCGTCATCTTCCGCATTCAGGATCTCATCTTCAAAATCCTGTTCATAATTGCTGTATGGGCTGAAATATTTTTTCTTCAGCACGAACAGGCGGTATCTGAGGTCTCCGGTCTCAAAGTCAATCAGCCACTGCGGGTCAAAGGCATATCCCCTGTACCTTGTCTCAAAATGCAGATGCGGTCCTGTGGAGCGGCCTGTGGAGCCTCCGAGCCCTATGACATCGCCGGCATGCACCCAGTCTCCGGGCTTCACCTTGCGGCTCGACAGATGCCCGTAGAAAGTCTCAAGCCCGTTCTGATGCCTTACAATCACCAGATTGCCGTAGCCTGAGGCGTATCTTGACACGCGCACTTCCCCGTCAAAGGCAGCATGCACCGGAGTACCGGTCGCAAGAGGGATGTCAATGCCCTGATGCCTGCGGCCCCGCCTTAAGCCGAATTTGCCGCGGGGATGCACATCGCCGAGATATGGACAATGGTACTGGCTCAGGCTGTCCACCACCCACAATGACCATACATTGTCCAGGCTGTCCAGGTCCATCTTGTACGGGTCCATTGAATATTCATCCCAGTATTCGTTGAAGACCTCCGCCTGCATCATATAGTCGGCGTCCTTGACATACTGCCAGGTGTTGTCGCTGTAAAGCACGACCTTCACATGCTCATTGACGGTATCCAGCGTATCCAGCACCATCGCATCAGTGTCAATCATGGATTTCACCGGCTTCAACGCAGGCCTGGGGACAATCAGCTCCGCCTGTTTTCTTGTCAGGGGAAGGGACCTTCTGGCTGCGGGGAAACTCCCGATGACTTCCTCCCTGTCCTTTTCGTCCACGGCGCCGCGGGACGGAGCAGCCCATATCGGGACAATGCCCGAGAATGCCGCTGCTCCGGACAGCAATATCATTGACATGATCCTCAGGCCTGCTGATAATTTTCCTGTTTTCGTCATAATCTGTCTTTTAGAATCTCACGGACCTTGGCCACCTTTTCTTCCAGAAGTTCCCCGGAGGACGCTTCGCAGATGAAACGCAGGTATGGTTCCGTATTGGACGGACGGATATTGAACCACCATTGCGGGAATTCCACTCTGTATCCGTCAAAATCCATATAGGCGGTCGGCTTCTCTGTTTTCATGAAATAATCACGGACGGCATCCATGGCCCCCTGCTTGTCTTCAATGCGGAAATTGATTTCTCCGGAATTCCTGTACTTCGCAATGCCTCCGACCAGACGGCTGAGGGACACCCCCTTCTTCTTCATTTCCGCCACAACATTCAGAATGAGGATGGAGGCAAGAAGCCCGCTGTCAGAATAGAAGAAATCCCTGAAATAATAGTGGCCCGCAAGCTCGCCGCCGTAGAGTCCGTCCAGTTCCCTGAGCCGGCGGGCGGCGAATGCCCGTCCTACTTTCCATGTGACCATTTCAGCTCCCATAGGGGCGAGATATTCCCCTACCGCCTTCGAACTTCTTATATCCTGAAGCACTGTCTCCTTCTTCGCAGGCAGGCCATCTCCGACCTTGTCCGCACATTGTTCTCCGCCGGTCCGGTCTTTGAAGAACCAGTGCCCGAGCACCGCTATCATGAGGTCAGGGGAAATGAAATGCCCGTTTTCATCGACGAACATGACCCTGTCCGCATCCCCGTCATATATTACCCCTATGTCCGCATGGGAAGAAAGCACGAGCGACTGCAGGGCCATCACATTCTCAGGGACAAGAGGATTCGGCTCATGGTTGGGGAAGCGGCCGTCCATTTCAGCAAAGATGTATTCGGGGGCATCCCCGAAAATTTCCCGTGCATAAAGGCAAGCCATGCCGTTGGAAAGGTCCATTGCTATCTTCAGCCCGGAATAGTCGCCCCTGAACCCGAGGAGGAATTTCATATATGCGTCATGGATGTCCATCGGCACCACAGTCCCCTTTTTCTGCACGGGGACGCATTCCCTGCCGCTTTCAATCCAGTCCCTTATCTGCCCCAGGCCATTGTCCAGCCCCACGGGAAGAGCATTTTCGCGGGAAACCTTCATTCCGTTGTACCGGGCAGGATTGTGGGATGCCGTAATCTGCACCGAAGCCTTGAATCCATATTCGGCGGTCCCGAAATATACCATCGGGGTCGTGGAAAGACCGAGGTCATACACGTCTGCCCCCGCATCAGTCAGCCCGCGGACAAGCCAGTCATGGATTTCGGGAGAAGACTCCCTGCAGTCCCTTCCCACAAGAACTTTGTCCGCCTTCAGCAGCTCCGGTATGAAGAACCCCGTCTTATAGACCGTCTCCCTGTCAAAGTCTACATTATAGACACCCCTGATGTCGTATGCGTGAAATGCTCCCATATGAACTCTATTTCTGTCTGGTCCTGTATCTCGGGGAAACCTTTCCCATGGCAATGCCGTTGAGTTTCCTTCCGATGAGTTTCTTCCTTACCGGAGCGACCCTGTCGACAAACAGGTTGCCGTCAAGATGGTCCATCTCATGCTGAATCATCCGGCATGCGAATCTGTCGAATTCCTCTGTCTGCTTCTCGAAATTCTCATCATAGTACTCGACCTTTATTCTGGCCGGACGGCGGACATCCGCATAGATGCCGGGAACGCTGAGACAGCCTTCCGAATACTCCCTCATCTCCTCGCTGGCCTCCACCAGCACCGGATTGATCATGGTGCGGCGGAATCCCTTGAGATAATCATATGTCTCCGAGACGACATCCCCGTCCACAATCAGCACCCTGAGCGACACTCCGACCTGAGGTGCGGCAAGGCCGCATCCGTCTGCAGACCTGAGTGTATCCTTCATATCGGCAACAAGGGCCGTAAGATATTCCTTGTCAGTGATATCAGCCTCTGCGGCATCTTCGCGGAGCACTTCCGCCCCATACAAGTAAATCGGCAATACCATAATTCCTACCTTAAAATTTATTTTTCTTCTTTCCCGCCCCGGAGGAATCCCCTCTGCCGGACTTCCGTCCATGTTTCCCGGTCAACTTATCCGACAATGAGCCAGGCACAAACTGATTTGGAACTGCAAAATTTATACCGCCGTTCATGCGGTCAAGCCACCCCTGAAGGATTATGGCTGCGCTGATTCTGTCCACGGAAGACTTGTCCCTCCTGTCGCTTGCCTTCATCCCGCCGTCAATCATGGCCCTGTGAGCAAGCACGGAAGTGAACCTCTCGTCTTCCATCTCAACCGGGATTCCCGGGAAAGCCTTTGTCAGGCGCGCGACAAACGAGCGCACATCAGCGGCGGCTTCCGACGGTGTCCCGTCCATATTGACCGGCCAGCCGACGACAAATGTCACCACAGTCTCTTTTTCGCAATAAGTTTTGAGATATTCTATTATCTTTGCAGACTGGACTGTATCCAGCGCGGACGCGAAGATACGGAGCGGGTCGCTCACCGCCACCCCCGTCCTTTTCTTCCCGTAGTCTATCCCTATGATTCTGTCCATGATTCAGGGTGCAAAGGTAATATTAAAGTATGGCTCAGCAAAAAAAAGAGAAAAAGACAGTCAAATACAGGCTGTCGCTTCTGGACGCCCAGACGCATGAGAAATTGTGGGAAATGAGATTCACGAAAACAGGATTCCTCGTGACCGCCGTGTCAGCAGTCGTGCTGTTCGCCCTCACCATATTCTGCATCACGGCATTTACTCCGGTCCGCACTTTCATACCGGGATATCCGGATGCCCACAGCAAGCGCGCCGCCATACTCAATGCCATGAGAATCGACTCCCTTGAAGCCGTCGTCAAGACATGGCACCTGTATTCGGAAAATCTCCGGAGAGTGATAGACGGGCAACAGCCGCTGAGAATCGACAGCCTGATTGACAGCAGGAGAAATTCAGGCAAGGCCACCATGTCCGACGGGATTCCGGGCAGACAGGATTCAATACTCCGGCAGACAGTGCTTGACGAGGAACAGTTCGGGCTGTCGGAGGCCGGCAGGAGAGACCTCTCCATTGAGGGCATGCATTTCTTCACCCCGCTGAAAGGCGTGATATCACAGGGCTACGACCCGATTGTCCATCCGTTCATAGACATCACGGCCCCGGCCAACTCTGTCGTTGCAGCCGTCCTTGACGGGACCGTAATATTCGCCGGATGGAATGACGAGGCCGGATACACCATCCAGATACAGCACAGCAATGACATCGTATCGACATACAAGCACAATCAGAAACTCCTGAAAAAGACCGGGGACAAAGTTTCCGCAGGAACCCCTGTCGCCATGGTCGGCAACACCGGGTCACTGAGCAGCGGCGAGCATCTCCATTTTGAACTATGGTACAGGGGCGAAGCTGTCGATCCGACCAAATACATCAATTTCTGAAGAAAAACACTGACTCCAGATGAAGAAGAGACGCATAGCCATACTGGGCTCGACAGGCTCCATAGGCCGGCAGGCCCTTGATGTCATAAGACAGCACAGGGACCTTTTTGAAGTGGAACTGCTGACAGCCAACAACAGCAGCCGGCTTCTCGTTGAGCAGGCCATAGAATTCGAGGCCAACAATGCCGTCATCTGCAATGAAGACAGATACAAAGAAGTTTCCGATGCCCTCCGTCCGTATTTCACAAAGGTGTTCGCGGGAATGCAGTCCGTCTGCGACCTTGTTTCGGGAGACGGCATTGACATGGTCCTGACATCCATGGTCGGATTCAGCGGGCTCAGGTCAACAGTCGCCGCCGTAACGGCGGGGAAGGCAATTGCGCTTGCCAACAAAGAGACCCTCGTGGCTGCGGGAGAGACCGTCATGTCGCTCGCCCAAAGGCATAACGCCCCGATTCTTCCCGTGGATTCCGAGCATTCAGCCATCTTCCAGTGCCTGCGCAGCTCTCCCGGAGCCACAATCGAAAAGATACATCTCACGGCATCAGGAGGGCCCTTCCGCACCTGGACAAAGGAGGAGATTGCCTCTGCCACGGCCGCTCAGGCCCTGCACCACCCGAAATGGTCGATGGGGAACAAAATAACCATAGATTCGGCCACCATGATGAACAAAGGCCTGGAAATCATCGAGGCCAGATGGCTGTTCGATGTGGACCCGGACAGGATAAATGTTGTGGTGCACCCGCAGTCAGTCATACATTCCATGGTCGAATTCGCCGACGGGGCCGTCATGGCTCAACTGGGGCATCCGGACATGCGCGAACCGATACAGTATGCCCTCGGATATCCGGAGAGGCTGACGCTCGACAGCCGCAGGCTCGACTTTGCTGGACTCGGAGCCATGACATTCGAGGCTCCGGACGAAACCAGGTTCCCGGCCCTGGCCCTTGCCAGGGAAGCCCTGAAGAAAGGAGGCAACATGCCATGCATAATGAATGCGGCCAATGAAGTTGCCGTAGACGCTTTCCTCCATGGGAGAATCGGCTTCTACGGCATAACCGACCTGGTCAGCCGCTGCATGGCCGCGGTGGATTATGTCAGCCGCCCCGACCTGGACTGCATCTACCTCACAGACAGGGAAGCCGCAGCAAAGGCAAGGGAGATTCTGCCGGAAATCGCCTGAACGGACCGGACGGGACCGGAAGCAGAATGGAAACAAATCGACAAGACAAAATCAAGACAAAAGAATAATTAACAGGAAAATAAATGATTGCACTTTTCAAGGCACTCCAGATACTGATTGTACTCTCGGTACTCGTCATAGTCCATGAGCTCGGACATTTTGCATTCGCAAAACTGTTCAGGATAAGAGTGGACAAGTTCTACCTGTTCTTTGACGCCGGAGGATTCGCCCTTTTCAGGTTCAAGCCCAGAAAATCTGACACCGAATACGGAATAGGATGGCTTCCGCTCGGGGGATACTGCAAGATTGCAGGCATGATTGACGAATCCATGGACACCGGCCACCTGAAGCATGAGCCGCAGCCATGGGAATTCAGGAGCAAGCCGGCATGGCAGAGACTGCTGGTGATGGCGGGAGGAGTCCTTTTCAATTTCATATTTGCAATAATCCTGTACGCGGGGATACTTGCCGGATGGGGGGAAAGCTATATAGGCAATGACGGGAACAGCATATATGTCAACGAACTGGCATACGACATGGGATTCCGCACGGGGGACAGGATACTGGCATTTGACGACTATGTCCCGGAGAACTTCGGAATGCTTCAGGCCGACCTGGCAAGGAGGTCGGTGGGAAAGGCCACTGTCCTGCGGGACGGGGACACGCTTGACATCTACATTGACCGGAACATGATCGGCGAAGTGCTCAACAGCCCGGGGATGTTTCAGCTTGCCGTCCCGTTCGTAATCGATACCGTGCCGCCGTCTTCCGTCAATTCAGGACGCGGGCTGGCACACGGAGACAGGATAGTGGCCATTGCAGGCCGTCCGGTGGAATTCGTCCAGGACTCAAGGCAGCTGCTCATGGACCATGCCGGCTCTGAAGTGCCCGTGTCTGTCGTCAAGGGCAATGACACCGTCCTTACGGCAATGCAGGTGGACACAACGGGAAGGCTGGGTGTGCTCACCCAGATTCCGGGCATAAAGACACACAGATATTCCGTCCTGTCGGCAATCCCTGCCGGCTTCAGGATGGCGTTCAATACCATAGGGGGCTATATAATGGACCTCAAACTCGTGTTCACCCCGAGCACGGAAGCCTACAAGTCAGTCGGCAGCTTCATAGCCATGGGCCAGATATTCCCGTCATACTGGGACTGGTATGCCCTGCTGAGCATCACCGCCCTCTTCTCGATAATGCTGGGAGTCATGAACCTGCTGCCGATTCCGGCCCTGGACGGAGGCCATATAGTCTTTACCCTGTATGAAATGCTCACAAGAAGAAAGCCGGGGGACAAATTCCTCATCGGAGCCCAGATTGTCGGATTCATCCTGCTTTTCGGCCTCATAATACTTGCCTTCGGAAACGACATCGGACGGCTGATGAGATAACCGATTATTTATAATTTTGAGTATATTTTATTGCATCAAAAATTGAGTATATTTGTATTGCATCAAAAATATAGCGCAATGAAAAAATTCTCGTTCCTGAAGTCAGCAGCAGCTGCCGCGGCGGTACTGCTTGCTCTCGTATCCTGCGGAAATTCCCAGGAACGCCTTCTTCCCAATGTAAGCGGCAAGGCCGGGGAAATAGTGGTAGTCATCGGAAAGGAAGCCTGGGAAGGCTCCGCCGGCAATGAAATCCGCTCCCTCCTTGCAAGCGACTGCCCGTATCTCCCGCAGAGGGAACCGCTGTACAACCTCATAAATATCCCGGCCACAGCATTCACCAATATTTTCCAGCTGCACCGCAACATCCTTATGGTCAACATCGACAAGAAAGTCACGGAGCCCGGAGTAATAGTCAGCCACGACAGATGGGCCCAACCCCAGTGTGTCATTCTGGTCAATGCCCCGGATTCAGACACTGCATGTTCGCTTGTCAAGGAAAATTCGGCACTGATACTGAATGCTTACGAACAGGCTGAAAGGGACAGGGTGATACTCAACACAAAGCAGTATGAAGCCGCGGTCCTCAGGGCAGGCGTCAACAAAGCCTTCGGGGGATCCCCGTATTTCCCTATGGGATACTCGTGCAAGAAAGAGGCACAGGACTTCATCTGGATTTCCTATGACACGCAATACACGATACAGGGAATATTCGTCTACAAATACCCTGCAACCGGTGATTCCGGGAAAGATTTCTCCCTCGACGAAATCATCGGGCACAGGAATGCTGTCCTCAAGGCGAATGTACCGGGCATGTTCGACAACACCTGGATGACAACGGCGGAAGCCATCACGCCAGAAATAGAATTCCTTAAATACAAAGGCCGCCAATTTGCCCAGACGAGAGGCTTCTGGGAAGTGCACAATGACTATATGGGAGGTCCTTTCGTATCCCATTCATTCTACAGCAGGGACGGGAAGGACATAATCGTGCTTGAAGCCTTTGTCTACGCCCCGAGATATGACAAGAGAAACTATCTGAGGCAGGTGGAATCCATCATATACTCATTTGAATGGGAAGATGAGCAGGAAAAAAGATAAAAATATTTTGGCAAATTGAAATAATTGTCTACCTTTGCACTCCCAATTCGACAGAATGGGGTGAACGGTGGGTTCGTATAACGGTTAGTACTCAAGATTTTCATTCTTGCAATAGGGGTTCGATTCCCCTACCCACTACGAAATATAAAAAATTAAAGTAATGGCAAATCACGCATCAGCTGACAAGCGTTATCGCCAGAGCGAGAGACGCAGATTGCATAATAAATATTATGCAAAGACGACCAGGAACGCGATACGCGCCCTGAGAAACACTACAGACAAGAGCACGGCAGCAGCAAATGCACCGAAAGTATATGCAATGATAGACAAGCTTGCAAAAATCGGTGTCATCCACAAGAACAAGGCAGCAAACCTCAAGAGCGGTCTTGCAGTCTATATCAACAAACTTTCGTAAGGAAGTAACCTTAAAGGTTTTCTTATAGCAGAGAGAGAAGCTGTCAAGGCGGCAGCTTCTTTTTCATAGAGACGGGATGTAGCGCAGTTGGTAGCGCACTACGTTCGGGACGTAGGGGTCGGGCGTTCGAGTCGCCTCATCCCGACCAAAAGCCTCGCAAAGAACTGGTTTCAGTCTTTTGCGAGGCTTTTGATTAGTGCCCGTCGGGTTATATGACCTCTATGTTCCTTGAGAGAATCCAGCCCTGACGGCCGTCCGCGAGTTCGATGTTGTTCCAGTCGCCGACTTCATCAAGGACCTTGACGACTGTTCCCTCATGCAAGATGAAGAGGTCGGTGGAGGACTCTTCCGAAGGGGAACTCTTGACCGATGATACCGGACGCATCACCACTGCGGAATCTGCCCTCATATAGTCCGAGCGCTGCCACAGGGAAAAGCTCAGGGAAAATACGGCAAGGAGCAGGGCAACCGCCCCGCAGAAGAATCCTGTCCTTTTCCATCCGGAACGGACCGAAAGGAAGAAGACAATGACCATGATGCCTGTCAGGCCTAAAAAGACAAGAAACAGTATTGCCCATGAGTCCGAATCGAGGATATAGCATACGGCCTTTGTCCATGTCTTCAGTACAAATTCCGGGACAGGGTCAATTCTGTCCTGGAGAAAACCGGAAACTACCTCAAGGTTATATCTGGCATCGGAATATGACGGGTCCAGCTTCAGCGCACGCTCATAATAAAGCACTGCATGCGAATAATCCCCGGATTTGAAACAGGCGCTTCCGAGATTACAGTACAGCGGGGCCGATTCAAGTCCGGAAGCGGCGATTTTCTCATAACCGTCCACTGCCTCGTCCCACTTTCCTTCAGAATATGCGGCCGAGGCCGTATTCCACAATGAATCAATGAAGGCATCGCCGGCAGCATCGGCAGAAAACGGCAGGGCAGTCATCAGCAGCAAAGCGACGGCTGAAGCACATGCTGCTCCTCCGGCCCGGTTTTTCCCTTTTGATTTTCCTTTCATCTTAGAATCCATGACTGATATTATATTGACTGCTTCCTGATAATGCTGATTCATGGCATCATTGCCCGAATCAGGGGCATACCTGGCATATTCACAGGCATCCACCAGAGCCGTGAACCTTGCGGTCAGGTCTTCCGGGACTCCGGCAGATGAAAGCATCCCGCAGACCCTTTCCCTGGAGAGCTCGGATGCAGTGATGTTGAGCTTGTCGGAAACGAAACCGAGCAGCGCCTTGTGAAGTTCCTCATAGAATGCGGAATACAAGTTCTGCCTGAGATATTCTTCAGCCTGCCTGAGGCGCCTGAGGGCCATTTTTGTTGCTTTTCGGGTCTTCATGCCGACAATATCGGCGCGACGTGCCGCCACTGAACGCAACAGCAGATATAATCCGGCACAAAAGACCGCTGTCATTGCAGCCAAAGCCCAGAAAAGCCCGGATGAGACGAGAAAATCCCCTTTGGAAGACAATTCCGGATTCTTCGTCCTGATATACCTGATATCCTCATTGAGATTCTTGACTCCCTGCCCTGACATTGACGGCACCGGGACGGATGCACCTGAAGTCCTCTCATCGCTCTTTGCGACAGAAAAACGGACCGGAGCCGTCTTTAACGTCACATATTTGTCCTGACTGACGTCATAGTAGCTGTACTGTATGGGAGCTATCGCAAAGTCACCGTGGCTGCGCGGAATAAACGGATACTCATATGTCTTGCTGCCCGATGTCCCGGACTTGTCGACATTTTCAGTGACCTTGGTGTCATATACTTCAAAATCCGGAGGGAAGGACACCTTCGGGGCTTCTATCAGGGAAATGTTGCCTTTGCCCCTGACAGTCACTACAAGAGAGGCGGCTTCATGTGTGGCGATTGAATCCTTGCTGAGTCTTGCGTCCATTGAAAATGACCCGACACCGCCTCCGAATGACTCCGGAGCCCCTCCCGGCAGCGGAGATACCCTGATCTTGAAGGCAGGGGTCGACACCCGCTTTCTGATAGTCCTGTATTCGTCGAAAAAACCGTCAAAGATGCTTGCCGGCCCGCCTGACGAGACCCTGACATTCACAAGACAGACAAGTTCGGCAGGATCGACGGTCATAGTGCCTGACTGCTGGGGAATCAGAACATACTTGCGCAGCACCGCCGTATAATAAATCTTGTCATTGTAGCTTTCTCTCTTGAATTCTATGTCGGACGGAGCCTCGACCTCCTGGCTCCAGAATCCGTCGAACGCAGGGAATCTCACATTTTCAAAACCTGCTATGTTCACCCGCCGGTAAAGTTTCAATGTAGCTGTGACAGGCTCGCCCACGACCACATCTGTACGGTCGAAAGAAAACCTCATGAATATGTCGTCATCGGAGATCCCGGCCTGGGCCGGAGTGCCGCCCCCCTGTTCATGGGCTGAACCGGACGGCCCTGATGAACCGCCGGATGAGGCTCCGTCAGAAACGACCTGAATGCTGACCGGGGATGAGACAATCTCCTTGCCTTTTACCTTGGCTGTCGCCTGCGGCAAAGTGAAAGTTCCTGTCTTCTTCGGCTGCAGAATGTATGTGAAGGTAAACTGGGACGATTTTGTCTTTTTGCCGTTTATCATGCTTATACTTGTGGAACGGCCCTGCTGCGGCCCCCATACGAGCTGGAAATCGTCTCCGCTGCTCCACTGGAAGTCCGACGGAGAATTCTCCCCTTCTATGATAAATGTGACATTGAACTGTTCATCGGCAGCCACCACATCCGGAACTTCGACCCGGACGGATGTCTGGGCTGAAGCGGCCATTACGGACAATGACATGACTGCCAATGACATGACTGCCGCAAGGAATACTTTTCTCATAACATTCATCAGATATGTACGTTACCAATTCTTTTCTTTCTGGCGGGACTTCAGGAGGGCGGCCTTCTCTTTCTTCACCTTCTCCTGTGTCTCCTTTTCCTTTGCCTGTATCGCCTGCAGCATCTGCTGGGCTGCCTGAGGCGTTATCTCAGGCTCGCGGTTTCCACGGCCCTCATCCCTGTCCTCATCCCCGTCCCGGTCCTGCGGACTCTGATTCTGCTGCCCATTGTCTCCGTCATCCTTATTCCGGTCCTGCTGGTTCTGTTGGTTCTGCTGGTTCTGTTGGTCCTGCTGGTCCTGCTGGTCCTGCTGATTCTGCTCGTTCTGCTGATCCTGCTGGTTCTTCAGCATCTCTTTGGCATAGATATAATTTTCCTTTGCATCGATGTCAGACGGATTGAGCAGCAGGGACTGTCTGTATGAGTCAACGGCGGTCTGCCAGTCTTTCCTCTCCGATGCGACATTGCCCCTGTTGTAATGCCATCCGGCGGCTATCTCAGATTCGGGTGCCGTTTCCCTGATATTGTCATAGACCTTTGCGGCCTGCTCCATGTCACCCATCTTATACAGGGTATTCGCAAGATTGTAATTTGCAGCGACAGAAGACGAGTCTTTGACAAGAGCCTTGCGATAATCAATCTCCGCCTCCTTCATGTCCCCTTTCCTGAAATCCCTGTTTCCCCTGCGCACCTCACTACGGTCCGGCTGGGCAAAGGCGGCCCCTGCAGAAAGCAGGAAGGTCAAAATATACATCAATATCCTATAAGCCATATTCACTCCTCTCTTCATTTGACTGTCCGGGCGTCAGAACAGCTTCTTCGCCATGCGCCTGTCCCCTGTCAGCATTTCCAGCACCAGAAATACGAGAGCAATTGCAAAGAAGTACATGTACTGTTCGTCGAATTCTTCAAAAACTATAGAATTGTACTGCTCGTCCTCCATCTTGTCAATTTCATCAATGACCGGATTGAGGCCGAACTCACTGTTGCCGGCCCTGACATACATTCCGTTGCCGGCAGCCGCCATCTTCTTCAGCGTATTTTCATCCAGCCGGGACACGACAATATTGCCGTCCTTGTCCTTCAGCAGCCCACCTGATACGGGTATCGGCTTTCCCTCCGCCGACCCTACGCCTATCGTAAAGACCCTGATGCCCATCTCTGCCGCCTGCCTGGCCGCCGACACAGGGTCATCCTCATGATTCTCGCCGTCCGTAATCACAATGATTGCCCGGCTCTTCAGGCTCTGTATGCTGAAACTGCGGACTGCCGTATTCACGGCGTCTCCTATGGCCGTACCCTGTATGGGCACAGACTCTGTCGTTATGGAATTCAGAAACATCTTTGCCGATACATAATCCGCCGTTATCGGCAGCTGCACGAATGAATTCCCGGCAAACACAATCAGGCCGATACGGTCATCCCTGAGTCTGTCCACAAGTTTGGAAATTGCAAGTTTGGCCCGTTCCAGACGGTTCGGCGAATAGTCTTCCGCCAGCATCGAGTTCGAGACATCCAGGACAATCATGATTTCCGCCCCCTTTGTCTTGTGTTCCTTCAGCTTGGCACCGATCTGAGGTCTGGACAGGCCTATAGAAAAGAAAAAGAAAGCCAGGGAGAAAAGCACAAGCCTCACCCATCCCTTTGCCCGGGAAGCAGAGGGCATGAGTTCGGAAACGAGCCTTTCATCTCCGAATTTCCTTATTCTGCGTTTCCTCAGGTGCAGCACGACGGCATAGCACACAAAGAAAACCGGTATGAGAAATATCAGAAGCAGATATTGCGGTTGTGCAAAATTTATCATATCTCAAATCAAAACATATTTCCTGACACTCCGTAAAACCGGCCCGTCACGGAAGTCTCCTGAATACGAACAAATCCAGGAACAGGCCGAGAAGAAGGGACACGAGGGCGACAAGGGCATATCCGGTGAACAATTCCTTGTATACCGGAAAGCTGTCTATCGTGACCTTGTCTTTCTCCATCGCGTTGATTTCCCCGTATATTTCCATAAGTTTGGTATTGTCCGTCGCCCGGAAATACTTTCCTCCCGTGGAAACGGCAATATCAGACAGAAGTTCCTCATCTATTTCAACCTTGACATTCTGCACCTCGACTCCCCACGGGGTCATCACAGGATAGGGAGCCACCCCTTCTGCGCCGACGCCTATGGTATATACCCGGACGCCATATGTGAGGGCTATCTCGGCTGCCATCTGAGGAGTGATTTCCCCGCTGTTGTTGACACCGTCTGTCAGAAGAATGACCACACGGCTCTTGGCATTGGAATCCTTGAGTCTTGCCACCGCTGTCGCAAGGCCGTTGCCTATCGCCGTGCCGTCCTCGATAAGGTCGGTCTGGACTTCCTTCATCAGATTGATGAGCGTGGATCGGTCAGTAGTCAGCGGGCACTGGGTATAGCTTTCCCCCGCAAAGACGACTATGCCCATCCTGTCATAGGGCCGCTGGGAAATGAACTCAATCGCTATATCCTTGGCTGCACTTATCCTGTCCGGAACAAAGTCCCTTGCAAGCATACTGGTGGAGACATCCATCGCAAGCATTATGTCAATCCCTTCACTGTCCACCTTGTCTATCTTGTCCGCTGACCTTGGCCTGGCTATGGCTATGACAATCATTACCATTGCCAGAATCTTCAGGGCAAACGGGACATGCCTCAGGACAGCCGCCGCCGAAAAGCCGTTCTGCTTCCACGGAGCCATGACAGACACCCTCATGTGCGGCCGCCTTGACATAAGCTCCAGATACAGATAATGCAGGACCAGCAGGAACGGCACTATTTCAAGCCACAGCAGATCGGGATATTCAAAAAACATCTTCAAATCCTCCTTATTTATTGTTGCCGTCCTTCTCCGGTACGGTCCCGGAATCAGCCTCCACTTCCTGCTTATAGGTAAGCGTCACAAATTTGACTGCAGCCGGGACAGCAGAAGCATTTTCTGCATCAGTGGCAACATATTTGGCAAATTTCACATAATCCGACCTCTCGAACAGCGTCTTGATTTCCGCATAAAGTTCATCCGGGACATCCTTGCCGGCCAGGTCACGGAATATTTCTGCCGTGGTCATCTCCATCGCCGATATTCCATACCTTGACGCCATATATTCCCTCAGGGCATCCGTGACTCCGGAATAAAATGTCTTCTGTCTGTCCGGAGCCCACATCTTGTCTCCGCGCAGCTTGTCAAGCTTCCTCAGGGCAACGATATGCGGAGGGTCCGTGCCGGCCCCGGAGCCCGGGGACTTTCTCCCGTATTTCCGGACGAGCCAGACAGCCAGTGCAATCAGCGCGGCAAGGGCAATGCCTCCGGCGACATAAGGAAGGACTTCCGCAAAAGTCACAGGGTATTCCATCTGCCCCTTGATGTCATGGATGGTGAAAGCCGCCGTATCCACGGGCATGGTCCTGACATCCATGACAAGACTGCCGAAAAACAGAGTGTCGGCTTTCCCGTCAGGAGTCAGCCTGATTACGGACAGAGGAGGCAGGTCGTACTTCCCCTCCTCAAAGGAAGTGACGGTCACACTTGCCCTGATATCCATCAGAGCAGGTTTCCCTTTTCTTCCCCCGCGTATATCCAGAGTGTCTATCTTCCAGCCTGACACGAGGTCGACACTGTCCCTGAAGCCTTTCGAGAAATCGGGAAAAGCGAATCCGGTTCCTTCCCGGACTCCGTCAAGGACAAAGCCATACTCCAGCTGGTCAGCGATAAGCACCGAATCCCTCGGCTGCAGATGTTCCAGAAACAGACCGTCCATATCAATCCGCCCCGGCTGCGCATGCGGATTCTGCGCATGAGCCGGACAGATGCCGGCAAAGGCAGCCGCAGCCATGAGCACCGGGAAATATTTCAGAAAAAATCTCATATCTTTACGGCCAATCATCTCTTGTGGAAAAATGTCATCAGCCCCCTGACATAATCTTCATCCGTGGCTATACTGACATTGTCCACCTTGTATTTCATAAAAAGCTTCGAGGCAGCTGACGACATATTCATGAACCACTGCCTGTATGCTGCCCTCACCTTCCTGCTTGAAGTGTCTATCCAGGCATCCTTCATGGTCTCCGAATCCTTCACATGGACGAGCCCGACGTCAGGTATGCTGCACTCCCTCGGATCATATATCTCTATCACCGACAGGTCATGCCTGTTCACCGCCACTTTCAGGGCATCTTCATAGCGCGGTGTCCCGTCAGGATTCACGTCAAGCATATCGGACAGGAGGAATGCGGTGCAGCGTTTCTTGAGAGCATTGGTCAGGTACCTCAATGCCTCGCTTATGTCAGTCCCGTCATGCCCGGGGCGGAACTCGAGAATCTCCCTGATGATATGCAGAAGATGGCTGCGTCCTTTCTTCGGCGGGATGAATTTCTCCACCCTGTCACTGAAGAACATGGCTCCCACCTTGTCGTTGTTGATGATGGCGGAAAAAGAAAGGACGGCGGCAATTTCCGCTATGAGGTCCCTCTTGGTCATCCCCGATGTGCCGAAAAGTCCGGAACGGCTGATGTCAATCATGAGCACGACCGTAAGCTCCCTCTCTTCTTCGAAGACCTTTATATAAGGAGACCTCAGCCTGGCGGTGACATTCCAGTCCATGTTGCGGACATCATCCCCGTACTGGTATTCGCGAACCTCGCTGAATGCCATTCCGCGCCCCTTGAACGCAGAATGATACTCCCCTGCAAAAATCTGATGAGACAGGGCCCTTGTCCTGATTTCTATTTTCCTGACCTTTTTCAAAAGGTCCTCAACACCTGTCGACCTGTCCATTACGGAACCTCTACTGCATTTATTATCTCTGATATGATGTTTTCTGTCGTCACATTCTCGGCCTCAGCCTCATAAGTGAGCCCTATCCTGTGCCTGAGAACCTCATTGCATACCGCCCTGACATCCTCCGGTATCACATATCCCCTTCTCTTTATGAAGGCATACGCCTTTGCTGCCATTGACAGGGAAATGCTGGCGCGCGGGGACGCCCCGTAGGAAATGAGTCCGGAAAGTTTTCCGAGGCCATAATCAGCCGGCGTCCTTGTGGCATATACGATATCCACGATATAGCGTTCAATCTTTTCGTCCATGTACACGTCCCTGACCACTTCCCTGGCCCGGACAATGTCCTCCGGCTTCATGACAGCATGCGCCTTCGGGAATTCCCCGGTATTGTTCATCCTGACTATCAGCTTCTCCTCCTCCTTCTTCGGATAGGAGACCACGACCTTGAGCATGAACCTGTCCACCTGCGCCTCCGGCAGAGGATATGTGCCTTCCTGCTCGATAGGGTTCTGGGTGGCCATGACGAGGAACGGTTCCGGCAAAGGGAATGTCTCGTCTCCGATTGTCACCTGACGCTCCTGCATGGCCTCAAGCAAGGCGGACTGCACTTTGGCCGGGGAACGGTTGATTTCATCTGCAAGCACGAAATTGGCGAAAACCGGACCTTTCCGAATCTGGAACTGCTCGCTCTTCTGGGAATAGATGAGTGTTCCGGTCACATCGGCCGGCAGCAGGTCCGGAGTAAACTGGATTCTGCTGAACTTCGCATCGACGCAAGAGGCCAGAGTATTGATGGCCAATGTTTTTGCCAGACCGGGCACTCCTTCGAGAAGAATATGTCCGTTGGCAAGCAGGCCTATCAGGAGATTCTCGACAAGATGCTTCTGCCCCACAATCACCTTTCCCATCTCCATTGTCAGGATATCCACAAAGGCACTCTCACGCTGGATGCGGTCATTCAATTCTTTAATGTTTACGCTCTCCATAAATTTATTTTTTGATAATTTTGCATCTGTTATTGATAACGACAAATGCGCTATACACTCAGGATTTCATACAACGGGTCGGATTTCTATGGCTGGCAGCGCCAGCCGGGGACACGCACCGTCCAGGGCGAAATAGAAAGGGCTCTTTCAATATTTCTCGGCAATGAAATCCCCGTCACGGGAGCAGGCCGCACAGATACGGGGGTCAATGCTGTGAACTATCTTGCCCACTTTGACTTGCCGGACGGCTGTTCTCTCAATGACGCGAAGAATTTTCTCTACAAAATAAATGCCATCCTGCCCAAAGGGATAACAGTCCATGAAGTCAGGGAGGCAGGACCGGACTTCCATGCCAGATTTTCCGCGCTTTCAAGGGAATACCATTATTTCATCCACAGGAAAAAAGACCCTTTCATGGAAAATTTTTCCTGGTACTGCCGGTATCCGCTTGACCTGGAAAAAATGAATGCCGCCGCCCGGAATCTACTCGGCAGACATGACTTCAGCTGCTTTGAGAAAAAGGGAGGCAACAACCTCACTTCAATATGCACCATAAGCGAGGCAGTATGGGAGACCTGGCTCCCGCCGCATGTATCCGTCCTCGGCTACCCTTGCGGACGGGAGGATTTCCTGATGTTCCGCATCAGGGCCGACAGGTTTCTCCGCAATATGGTCAGAGCCATTGTCGGCACACTTGTTGAAGTAGGCCGCGGCCGGCGGAGTCCGGAATGGACGGCCGGACTCCTCAGGGACGGGGACAGGTCTGCCGCAGGAGAATCGGTGCCCGGCAACGCCCTTTTCCTGAGCCGCATAGAATATGCGGACGAAAATGGAGGTTTATAAAAAAATTTGCCTATTTTTGCCGATTCGAAAAACTAGTGACACGATATGCTTTTCAATCTATTGCAATCAGGACTGGATGCGGTGAGCGTCGAAGCTGTGCCGCAGCAGCAGGAAATGACCCTGTCATTCTTTGACCTTTTTCTCAAGGGAGGCGCCCTCATGTGGGTGCTGCTCGCCCTTTCGTTCGTCGCCATCTACATCTTCGGGAAAAAATGGTGGATGATACGGAAAGCCGGAAAAATAGACAAGAATTTCATGAACGACATCCATGACTACCTGCATGAGGGGAAAATCAAGTCGGCAGTGACTCTCTGCCAGAAATATGATTCGCCTGTGGCAAGGCTTGTCGAGAAAGGCATCGAAAGAATAGGCCGGCCGCTGTCCGACATCCAGACTGCCGTGGAGAACATGGGAAACGTGGAAGTCGCCAGGCTTGAAAAGGGACTTCCGATTCTTGCCACGGTTGCCGGAGGCGCCCCGATGATCGGATTCCTCGGGACCGTCATGGGCATGGTGCAGGCATTCTTCAACATGGCACAGGCAGGGAACAACATTGACATCACCCTGCTTTCCGGAGGAATATATGTCGCGATGGTCACGACGGTGGGAGGTCTCATCGTCGGCATCATAGCATATTTCGGCTACAACTGGCTCACATCACAGATTTCCGACCTGGTATTCAAGATGGAAAGCACAATCATAGATTTCATGGACCTTCTGCACGAGCCTGCGGAAAGACGGGAAACGGATAAGGAATAAATATGGCTTTAAAGAGAACGACCAAGGCAGAACCGAACTTCTCGATGTCCTCAATGACGGACATCGTGTTCCTTCTGCTCATATTTTTCCTGGTGACCTCCACTCTGGTCAATCCGAATGCACTTAAGCTGCTGCTTCCGAAAAGTACAGGCCAGGTGTCCGCAAAGGCTACCGTAAGCGTGTCAATCAAGCACTGGCATGACGGGGACACAGGCACTGACACTTTTACCTATCACATCAACGGGGACCAGAATCCGGTGCCTTTCAGGGATATTGAAGACGACCTGGTGGAACTGCTCCAGAACGAGCCGGACCCGACATTCTCCATCTATGCAGACGAGACTGTACCGGTCAGGGAGGTAGTCGCCGTGATGAATATAGCCAAGCGCAACCATTACAAAGTGATAATGGCCACAAGGCCTGAATAATGGACGAGCAATACAAGAAAGACAGGGCAAGACAGGAGAAAATCTCGACGGCCGTCGGGATTTCAGTCGCTGTTGCATTGCACATAAGCTTTGTATGCCTCGGCGTCACCGGAGGAATGAAATACATGTATCCCCCGCCTGAGGAGGAATCGCTTCTGCTCGATTTCTCCGACTATGAAGCGGAGATACCCGGGGACATACGGGTCGGGCGGGAACCCATGGCAGAGGATGCAGACCCTGAGCGTGAGGTCGAACTGATACAGCAGTCCAAGGCTCAGCTGGAGGGAGAAAGCCTCAACGAGGCGAAGGAAGCAGTACTCGACGACTTCGGGGATGTGGAGACGGAACAGCCTCCGAGAGAGCCTGAGATAGACAGGAGAGCCCTTTTCCCTGCCGCCAGAAACAAGACGGAGAAAGATACCCTTGCCCCTCAGGTGGCAGACAAGAAGAGCGACAGCCTTAAGCCCGGGCATGCAGAAGGGAACACTGACACCGGGGAGACAAAAGGGAAGCCGAATGCCCGGCTGGAAGGCCGCAGTGTCCTCGGAACGCTGGACAAGCCGGAATATTCCATCCAGGCTTCAGGAACAGTTGTCGTGGAAATCTGGGTTGACCGGGACGGGAAAGTGACGAGCGCCAATGCCGGAGTGACAGGAACCACCGTGACAAACGAGAAACTCTGGAATGCTGCCACTGAAGCTGCACTCAAGGCCCGCTTCAACATGAAGAAAGATGCCCCCGAGAAACAGAGAGGGACGATAACATACATTTTCAGGCTTGAGTCTGAATGACATCAGGACAGAGGGACAGAACGGATATCAGGAAAAATCAATGGCGTGAGCCATAACATATTATTATTTTATTCATTCAAAAAATGCGATGCCCCGGGACGGGACATCAGGAAAAAAGATGGAAAACAACAGAAGAGGCGGCTATGACCGCAGGACAGGAGACCGTAGCGACTACGGCAGAAGAAATTCCGAAAGAAATTATTCGGATGACAGGAACAGCAGATTCTCAACCGAGGCCCCGAAGCGAAGGCCGAGAGTCATCAGAGGCAAAGACGGCGAGCTGAGAAGCGCACCGGCAGCACCGGCAGCCCCGGCATACGAAAGCAGGTTCAGCAGGGACCATTCGTCTGACGGAGACAGAAGGAGCTTCAGTTCAGGCTATGAAAGAAGAGGAAGCTCATCCTACGAAAGAAGAGGTGACTCATCTTATGAGAGAAGAGGAGGCTCATCCTATGAAAGGAGAAGGCCTGCCGGCGGACAGGGCAGATTCCAGGAAAGGGGTCCGCAGCATGAAGGACACAGAGGCACTGGATTCGGCAGGCCGGCCGCTGAAAGGGCATTTTCAGGAAGACCGGCTTCGGGCAGGCCGGGAGCAGGAAGGCCGTCAGCAGGGAAGCCGGAAAGAGGATTCGGCAGGCAGAGAAAGCCGAAGGCACCGGCACAGGAAAGCGGAATCAACAGGATGATCAGCCGCAAGCAGCTTGAGCACAATGACATGTACTCCGACAACGATATGGTGAACATACCTGTTAAGGAGGAAGTGAGGCTCAACAAGTTCATAGCAAATTCCGGCGTATGCTCGAGGAGAGAGGCGGACAATTACATCCAGGCCGGCGTAGTGACAGTCAACGGTGAAGTCGTGACTGAACTCGGCACCAAGGTCAACATATACAATGACGAAGTGAGATTCAACGGAGAAAGGCTCAGGGGAGAGGAAAAAGTCTACATTGTCATGAACAAGCCGAAGGGTTTCGTGACGACTTCAAGCGACCCGCATGCGGACAAGACTGTCATGGACCTCCTGAAAGGCTGCAAGGCCCGTGTGTTCCCTGTCGGAAGACTGGACAAATACACTACAGGAGTCCTGATGTTCACCAATGACGGGGAAATGGCAGAAAAACTCACGCACCCGTCATACGACAAGAAAAAAATCTATCAGGTCACCCTTGACAAGGAGCTTGCTGAAGATGATTTCGACAAGATAAAGGCCGGCATCATGCTCACCGACGGGGAAATAGCCGCCGATGAACTGGAATATGTGGAGGATGACGACCACAGGAAGATCGGAATAGAAATACATTCCGGCAAGAACCGCATTGTCCGCAGGATATTCGAGTCCCTCGGCTATGAGGTGCGCGGACTCGACAGGGTGTATTTCGCAGGCCTCACCAAGAAAGGCCTCAAGAGAGGACAGTGGCGCTTCCTCACACAGGGAGAAGAAAACATCCTCAAGATGGGGGCATACAATTAGTCCGGGAGCTGGAACCATGACAGAAGAGCACGGAAAAAAACACAGGGCCGGATTTGTCAACATCATCGGGAATCCGAATGTAGGCAAATCCACCCTCATGAATGCACTTGTGGGAGAAAAGCTCTCGATTGTGACGGCAAAGGCACAGACCACAAGACACCGGATAATGGGAATAGTCAACGGAGAAGACTGGCAGATAGTCTACTCCGACACCCCTGGCATCCTCAGGCCGAACTACAGGCTGCAGCAGAACATGATGAACTTCGTCGACACCGCGATAGGCGACGCCGACGTGATACTTTATGTCACGGATGTAATCGAGAAGCAGGACAAGAATGAAGAATACATTGCCAAGCTGCAGAAAATCGAATGTCCGGTCGTCCTGGTTATCAACAAGATTGACATCAGCACACAGGAGCATGTCCAGTCCCTTATGGACTGGTGGCAGGAGCAGCTCCCGAAGGCGGAAATAATACCGGCCTCGGCCCGGGAAAAATTCAACCTTGAGAATATCTTCGACGCCATCCTTGAGCGCATCCCCGAAGCACCGGCCTGGTACGACAAGGACATGTTCACCGACAAGAACCTGAGGTTCTTCGCATCGGAGATCATAAGAGAAAAAATCCTGCTCAACTACAGCCAGGAGATTCCATACTGCTGCGAGGTTGAAATAGAGGAATTCAAGGAAGGCAGCGAACGGTATGACATCAGTGCGGTCATCTATGTCATGCGGGATTCACAGAAGGGCATCCTCATCGGCAAAGGCGGACAGGCTCTCAAGAAGACCGGGACCCAGGCCAGGCTGGAAATGGAAGATTTCTTCCAGAAGAAAGTCTACCTGAAGCTCTTCGTGAAAGTGGACCCGGACTGGAGGGAGAACAAGAAGGAGCTACGGAGGTTCGGCTACGAATAGAAACAATTTTTAACGGGATAAAAATGAGTACGGACGACTTGAGCGGAATTGACGGTACGGATACCGGAGACATCAATGGCATAGAAAATGACGGCACCACGGAAGAAATCCGGGAAGGAGAGGCAACCGGCAGATACAGCCGGCTGCTCAGCGACAACAGCAGGAAATACAAGCTGTCCGGAATGTTCAGGGACTGGTTCCTGGACTATTCCTCGTATGTCATCCTCCAGAGGGCCGTACCGGACATTGCCGACGGCCTGAAGCCGGTCCAGCGCCGCATCCTGCACGCCATGTACAGGGTAGACGACGGCGCGCTCACCAAGGTGGCCACTCTCGTCGGCGAAGCCATGAAATTCCATCCCCACGGAGACTCGTCCATAGAGGGTGCCCTGGTCCAGCTCGGCCAGAAGAACCTCCTGATCGACTGTCAGGGAAACTGGGGAAACATCTTCACAGGGGATGCCAACGCCGCACCGAGATACATCGAGGCACGGCTCAGCAAGTTTGCCAAAGAAATCGTATTCAATCCCAAAATCACAGAATGGATGAATTCCTACGACGGCAGGAATCAGGAACCTGTCGTCCTTCCTGTCAGATTTCCGCTTCTTCTTGCCCAGGGTGCGGAAGGAATCGCCGTCGGACTGTCATCCAAGATACTTCCGCACAATTTCAACGAACTGATTGATGCTTCAGTCGACATTCTCGAAGGCAGGGACTTTGAACTGTACCCGGACTTCCCTACCGGCGGATTTGCCGACTGCTCGAAATATTGCGACGGGAAAAGAGGCGGTTATGTAAAAGTCCGGGCACGGATAGAGAAACTTGACAGGAATACAATCGCAATAACCGAACTTCCGTTCGGAAAGACAACGCATATTGTGATTGAATCCATCCTCAAGGCCAAGGACAAGGGGAAAATCAAAATAAAGAAAATCGACGACCTCACTGCCGGCAAGGTCAACATAGTGATACATCTTCCGAACGACGTGTCGCCGGACAAGACCATAGACGCCCTGTACGCCTTCACCGACTGCGAGGTGTCAATATCCCCGAACGCCTGCGTGATTGTAGGCGGCAAGCCCCAGTTCCTGGATGTCAAGACCATTCTCCGGCACAATACCGGGCACACCAGAGAGCTGCTGGGCAGGGAGCTGCAGCTGCAGCTGGACGAACTGGCGGAAGAATGGCACTACGGGTCACTGGAAAAGATCTTCTTCGAGAACCAGATATACAAGATACTCGAGGACAAGAGTTTCGCCTCCTGGGAGGCCCAGCTGAAAGAGGTTTTCAGGGAAATGAAGAAATACCAGGCCCTCGTGCTCCGGGAAATCGTACCTGATGACATCACCAGACTTGTAGAAAAGCCTGTGAGGAAAATCTCAAAGTTCGACACCAGGGCAATGGACGAGAAGCTGAAGTCCCTGGAAGGCGAAATGGACGAAATCAGAAATCATCTTGAACACCTGACGGAATTCACTGTCAAATATTTCAAGAACCTGAAGAAAAAATACGGCAAGGCATTTCCGCGCCTGACGGAAATCGTCGGCTTCGAGTCCATCAAGGTGACAAGGGTCGTGAACAACAACGCCAAGCTGTATGCCAATTTCACCGACGGCTTTGTCGGCATCAGTCTCAAGAAAGAGGACAATGCGGAATATGTCTGCGACTGTTCCGACCTGTCAGAAATAATAGTCTTCCACAAGGACGGCAAATACATGGTGACAAAGGTCAGCGACAAGGCATTTCTCGGGAAGGACATCATCCATGTCGCCGTATTTGACAGAAAGGACACGAGAACCATCTATAATGTCATATACCGCGACGGCAAGAGTTCGACAAGCTATGCAAAGAGATTTTCAGTCACGAGTGTCACAAGGGACAAGGAATATGACATCACAATGGGCACACCCGGCTCCGTCCTCCTCTGGTTCAGCGCCAACCCCAACGGAGAAGCAGAGACCGTCAGAATCAATTTTGCCCCGAAGCCGAAGCTGAAGAAGAGCAGCGAGGAATACGATTTTTCAGCCCTCCTGATAAAAGGCAGGGCATCGCGGGGGAACCTCGTGTCCAGGAATCCTATCAGAAAAATCGTCCTCAAATCCAAGGGCGTCTCCACCATCGGAGGCAAAGACATCTGGCTCGACGAGGACATCAACCGCCTTAATGAAGACGGACGCGGCCTCTATCTCGGGCAATTCAGCACCGGAGACCACATACTCGCCGTGTTCAAGGACGGGACATATTATACCACATCCTTTGACCTCAGCAACAGATATCAGGGAGAACTGCTCAGGATAGAAAAGCTTGACCTCGGGAAGACATTCTCCGCCATATATTGGGACGGGGCGGCAAAATGCCTGTATATCAAGAGATTTTCCTTTGAGATAAGTGACAATACGCCCGTATCGTTCATTTCCGGGGCAAAAGGGTCATTCCTGGCGGCCCTCACTGACGACAGACACCCGCAGATGCTGGTGACATTCGGAGGCAGACATGAACACAGGGAAGCAGAGAAAATAGACGTCGAAGAATACATCGGCAAGAAAGGCCTTCAGGCAAAAGGCAAGAAAGTAAGCCAATACGAGGTGAAGAAGGCTGAATTCACAGAGCCCCTGCACAAGCCGGAGGATGATGTCCAGAAAGCGGATTCTTCCTATATGCCTGAAAACGGTGCGGAAGAGGACACGCAGGACACAGAGGGGCAGGAATACGGAAATGTCCGGGAAAGCGACCCTACCCTGTTCTGAAAGACGGCATATCCGGACATCTGAAGACAGGAGCAATGATAATCACCCTTTGCGGATTCATGGGCAGCGGAAAAAGTTCCGTGGGAGCCGAGCTCGCACGCAGGCTCGGCTGGCATTTCATTGACCTTGACAATGCAGTCGAAGAGTCTGCCGGGATGACAATCACTGAAATTTTCGCCGCCGGGAACGAGCAGGGATTCAGAAAAAGGGAATCACTCGTCCTGAATGAGATACTGCTGGCTTACAGCTGCAAGGGAAGCAATCTTGTGCTTGCACTCGGAGGCGGCACACCCGTTATCCCTGAAAACAGGAAGGCAATAAGGGAAAAAACATTCTGCGTCTATCTGCAGGCATCGGCAGACACTCTTTTCGGCAGACTGGAACATGACTGCGGCGGCAGACCGGTGCTCACGAAAAAGGCTTCCGGAAACCCGGAAGCCCTGTATGAAAGAATCAGCTGTCTGCTCGATGCACGTGCCGGCTTCTATGAGGAATGCTCTCGCCTCACAATCAACACCGACAGTCTCGGCATCGGCGGCACCGCCGCTGAAATCATCAGTTCCCTGTAAAGGGAGGGCGGTACGGCTGCCGGCAGATTACTGCTGTGCGCCGGCCTGCTGCTGATACTGTGCCTGAAGTTCAGCCTGGAGTGACTCGAGAGTCCTTCCCTCTGGAATATTGAGGGCCTTTCGTGCCTCAGGAGTGAGGTTGATGCTCTTTGTAGCGTCCACATAGTGGAGAGAAGACTCGTCAAAGACATATATCACGCCCTTGGCCTTTGCAAGTTCCTGGATTTTCTCCTGGGCCTTCTGATAGATAGGGGCCATGAGAGTATTCTGCAGCTGGGTCAGGTCCTGCTGGCTTGACTGCTCGAATGTACGGATGCGGGACTCTATGTCAGAGAGTTCGCGGGCCTTGCTCTCACGCACGGCCGGAGTCCATGAGGCCTCCTTCTGCTGATATTCCTGACCCTTGGAATTATATTCCATAATCATGCTCTCGTAAGTCTCCTGAGTCTCTCTTGACGCAGCGTCAATCTGTACCCTTGCAGAGTCCATCTCCGGCATGAGCTGCACGAGCTCCTGGAAATTGACATGCGCGAACTTGAGTTCCTGTGCTGTTGCAGCAGTACATGCCAGTACCATAGCTGCAAGAATGATAATTGTTTTCTTCATAATATCGTATAATTTCTATTTTAATTCCAATCAAATCAGGTCTGCTTCAATCAAATCCGGCCTGAATCATCCGCGTCAGAACTGCTGTCCTATCACGAAGTGGAACTGGCTTCCGCCGTTGACAGGGTCATCGAATCCATATCCCCAGTCAACTCCGAGCAGCCCGATCATCGGGAGGAAGACCCTCACGCCGACACCGGCTGAACGCCTGATCTGGAACGGATTGAAATCCCGGATATCCGCCCAGCAGTTACCGCCCTCGAGGAATACCAGGGCAAATATCGTGGACTGCGGCTGCAGCACCACCGGATACCTGAGCTCCACGGTGAACTTGTCATAGACATTGCCCGTATATGCCCGTCCCTCGCTGCTGTACGGCGTATATGCCATCGGGGTAAGAGAGTAGTTCTCGTATCCCCTGAGTGAAATCACTTCTGTACCGTATGTGTTGTAGCCTGACATTCCGTCTCCTCCGACAAGGAAGCCCTCGAACGGAGAATAGCCCCAGTTCCTGTTGTAATATCCGAGATATCCGAACTGCGCCCTGGCCATGAGCACGAGGTCTCCGACAAGCTTCGTATAGATGGCACCCTTGAACGACCACTTGTGATATTCGATCCATCTGTAGCGGTCCTCGGATGACTGGAGGTCATAGTTGATGTCTTTCCAGCTTGACACACGGGTAGGATTGCCGTTGGCATCCAGTACGCCCTTGTCCTTTTTCCTCAGGAGAGAATATGGAGGCGTCAACTGCAGCGAAAGGCTGAACTCCGAGCCCTGGCGCGGGTATATCTGCTGGTCGGTGGAAGTCCTGGAGAGGCTCACCGTATAGCTGAGGTTGTGCGAGATACCGGTGTTGAACAGGAAATTGTAGGCCCAGTTCTGCAGCTTGTATGTCTGCCAGCTCAACTGGTTGTAGAGCACAAAGTAGTTGTCCGGCCACTTGAGCCTTGTACCGATCCCGGCAGCAAAGCCGTAGACCTCCATGAACTCGTCGTTGTTCAGGATATTGAACGCGATATAGGAATTGGTCTGCCGAGTATAATATGCGGAGATGCTGAGCGAGGTAGGCTTCTTTCCGAAGAGCCACGGCTCCATGAAGCTTGCCGAGAGGCTGGTATAATATGTACCGTTGGTCTGGAACCTCAAGGACAGGTTCTGGGCATCTCCCAGAGGCACAGGCCTCCATGCGGACTTGTCGAAGAGCCTCCTTGTGGAGAAGTTGTTGAAGCTGACGCCGACCGTCGCGACGAATGTATTGCCGCCCCATCCTCCTGAAAGTTCAAGGGTACTTGAAGGCTTCTCGGTGACATTATAAACGATGTCAACCGTATTGTCCAGCGGGTTAGGCAGCATTGACCATCCTTTGGACGGATCTGCGATTGCCTCAGGGTCAAACTGTCCCATGGAAGCGATTTCCCTTATCGAGCGCTCGAAGTCGGTCTGGCTGAAGAGATATCCCGGACGGGTGAAAATCTGCCGTCTCACCACCCTCTCGTTGGTCAGGTCATTTCCGTTGATGACAATATTGTTCAGAGTGGCAGGCTTCCCCTCGACAATCCTCAGCTCGACGTCGACGGAATCCCCCACGATATTGACTTCCACAGGCTGCACATTGAAAAACAGGTATCCGTTGTCCCTGTAGAGCTTGGAGACATCGTACTCATTCTGCTTCCCGCCTCCGAAAAGACGCTTTTCCATCGTCACCACATCATAGACATCCCCCTTGTTGATCATGAGGATATTGTTCAGCACATCCGATGAATACACGGAATTGCCCGTCCATGTGATGTTGCGGAAATAATATCTCTTCCCTTCGTCAATGGTGAAATCTATCTCAAGCCTGTCCGGCTCAATATAATATATGGT
>JADIMJ010000122.1 GCA_017694835.1 Candidatus Cryptobacteroides gallistercoris | reverse complement strand
ATCTACTATTCCGATTTCAGGAAATTCAACAGAGACATCAGGCCTGTCACTGCTGCGGAAAGAACATTCAGGAAAAAGGACTCCGGAGTCTTCGGTCTCCCGAAAATGAAAAAAGTCAGACCGTTCATCGGGACAGAAGCAGACATGTTCATTTCCCTTTCACCGTCGGACCTGTTCATCATGGAATTCATAGCCAAATCCGTCAGAACCAGATTCAAGGCCGGCAGGACAGTTTTTACGGATGAGCCGTTCGACCTGGTGATAAGACCGTCCGGAGACGATGAACCGCATGCCGGTCAGAAACAAATATTTCTCAAGATAATGGAATTCATTGCAAAAGTGGAATAAAACCATAATTTTTTTTGTAGTTATATTTATTTGATTGTAGTTAATTTATTTAATCAATTGAAAGACAATGAAAGGTTTTTTGAAATACCTGATGGTGACAGTCAAGGGAATATGCATGGGCGCCGCCGATGTGATCCCGGGTGTATCAGGGGGAACAATCGCATTCATGACCGGAATCTATGAGACACTGGTCGGATCAATCAACGCAATCAACCTGGAGGCAGTCAAGCTGCTGTTCACGGGTAAATTCAGGCAGTTCTGGAGGCACATCAACGGCAATTTCCTTCTGTCGCTGATTGCCGGCATTCTCATAAGCATCCTGTCTCTGGCCAAACTGATGACATACCTCCTTACGCATCAGCCGATTCAGACATGGGCATTTTTCTTCGGACTGATAGTGGCATCTTCGATATTCATACTCCGCGGCGTGAAGAAATGGAAAATAAAGGATTATGTGATGCTCGTGCTCGGCATCATCATCGGAGTGGTCGTCTGCACACTCTCCCCTACCACAACACCGGACGGACTGTGGTTCATCTTCATCTGCGGGGCAATAGCCATCTGTGCAATGATTCTCCCCGGCATTTCCGGCAGTTTCATCCTGCTGATTCTCGGAAAATACGAATATATGATGGGGACGATTTCGGACATCGTGTCGGGTACAGGCAACCTGATGGACTTTGTCACGATAATCGTATTCGTGGTCGGAGCAGCCGCAGGCATCATAGCCTTCGCGAAATTCCTGCACTGGCTGCTTGAACATTACCACAGGGAGACTCTTCTCGTCATGGCCGGCTTCATCATCGGCTCACTCGTGGTGGTATGGCCGTGGAGCAGCCGCAACATGGAGACCATCGTCCTGTCACAGTTCCCTGCACTCTCACCTTCCCAGGCCACAGCAGCCCTCGCCCCGGAGATTGTCAGCAAGTATTCCGGAATGATAGACATGCACATAGGCGGAGCCGTGGCATTTGCCCTCATCGGATTCTTCCTCGTCATCGGCATTGAAATGGCCAGCGTAATGATATCCAGAAGAAGAGGGTCAGAGGAATCCGTACAGCCTGAAAAATAAGACAGCAGATGAGGCCGTCAGGACAGGAGGTTCAGATCCTGACGACTTCAACCCTGCTGGAAGTATTGTCCTGCCGTACCAGCCTTATCTGGACGGGGATACGTTCCCTGAGCAATTCAACATGGCTTATGACGCCCACTCTCTTTCCTCCGGACTCATGAAGTCTGGAAAGGGAGTCCATCACCATGTTGAGATGCTCTTCACTGAGTGTCCCGAATCCTTCGTCAATGAACAGTATGTCCACCGCGCCGTCTCCCTTGACCATGGAAGACAAGCCCAGCGCAAGGGCGAGGGAGACTATGAAACATTCTCCGCCGGACAATGTGCTGAACGGACGGAGCGAATTTCCCTGGTAAAGGTCCCTGATGAGGATGGTCAATTGCCCGGGCTGACAGTCAAGTTCATAACGCGAAGAAAAACGGCCGAGGTATCTGTTGGCGCCGCGGAGAATCTGCTTCAGAATGAACGCCTGGGCTATTTTTCTGAATGTCACTCCCTTTGAATCTCCGAATATGGTTGAAAATCCTTTCCATTCATCCATTTCCCTTACAAGGGATGCGAGCACGGAAAGTTCGGCCTGCTTCTCCTTGAGATTCAAGTCATTCTGTTCCAGCTGCCTTTTCCTCGCCCCGATGGACCGGTCGGATTCGGATACCAGCCTTTCAAGGTCGGATCTCCTCCTTTCCAGAGCTGTCCTGTCTTCATTTTCAGAGAAATCCGGCCGTGATTCCATAAGGCCGGCATGACGCCTGCACACCGCCTCATATTCCGCATGAGCCTGGCGCAATGCCGATTCTATATTTTCAGCGGCAGTTTCCTGCTCTGCAATCATGTCATCATTCATTTCCTTTTCAAGTACGATGATTCTCTGCCTGTCGATTTCGGGACGGGAAGCAAAGAATTCCTCTGCCGATGTCCTGAACCTCATCATCGATTCTTCATTCTCCGCAGACCTTGCCGCAAAGGCTGCCCCGTCGGCCAGCAGCCTTGACCATTCATTTTCTTTCTGAAGAAGCATATCCGCGGAGAACCCGGCAGCAGAAGGCGGCACGGCAGTATCCCGGCATTTGTCTTGAACAGTCCCCCGGAATCCGTCTTGAACAGAATCTTGATAAGGGCACCTTTCCACTTCTGCGGCAAATTCTTCTGCCTTTCCCGACACAGCCGCATATGACTTTTGCATCATCTTGAGGGTGTCCTCCAGTTTATTCTTTTCCTTGAGGGAGCGGGCATACAGGTCGGCCTTGTCTCGGATGTCGTCTATCAGCCGTTCAGGAGATGCCTGCCACTCCTGTTGCCATCCGGGAATAAGTATGTCCTGTGCGGCAGCCTCCAGCCTTGCAGCAGAAGAAGCCATGTATTCTTCCGTATTTTTCTTGAGATTGCCTATGTCCTTAAGGGTATCGGACAATTTATTTTCTGCTGCAAGCTTTTCCTTCGATGCGTTTTCTTTTTCAGCCAACAGGCCGAGCAGATGCTTATGCAGGATTTTGAGGCCGAAATCCAGGTTGTCAAGGATTTTCCGTTGCTCCCTGGCATCATCCTGTATTCTTTCAGCGTTCTTCTGCATGTCATTCAGCAATCCGGCTGCCCCGGACACCATTTCATCCATTGCATCATTGGGGCAATTGCCGGAAAGGATGCCCTTCCATTGTATACAGATTGCACCGGCTTCTTCCGGCACCGGGAATTTATCCGGAGAAAAGCCTCCCGTTCCGGACTGAAGGCACAATATTTTTTCCTCAAAGGCATTCATCAGGGCTACAGACTCTTCCGAATACCGTTTTTTCTTCTCTTCCAGCTTCGGAATCATGTCCCTGATTTCGTCCTCTATCCTTTGCCTTCCTGCTTCCGCCTGCAGAGCAGATGTCCTTAAGGCTTCCGCCTCCATGCGTGCGGCGTCATACCGTTTTCTTACAATCTCAAGCAAAGATGAAAATTCCTCATCGGACATCACGGCATGCACTTCCTGACCGCAGACAGGACAAATGTCCCCGGGAACGAGCCTGGAGCGCATCTCCCTTGCCCAGTCAGATACCATCTTCTCCTGCTTCCCGTACGCCAGCCGTTCCTCATCCTCCCTTTTCTTTGCTTTTTCCAGCCGCTCCTTCAGGTTCCTTGCCTCTGATGCCGATGTGTTCAGGGCCGATTGTTTTCCTTCAAGGGCCGCGGACTCGGATTTCAGTTCCATATGTATTCTATGGAGTTCTTCTGACTTGGCAGTAATGCGGGAGACTTCCTGAATGAACTTGCCGGCTGCCTCAACGGCAGAATTTATCCTGTCCCTGTCGAATTCCGCAGCTTTTGCCTCAACTGCCTTTATCTCAGCCTGTTTGTCCCGGACTTTGGATTCCGCATCCGACAACGCCCGTGACCTGACAGCAAGGTCATTTTCAAGCCCGCGGATTCCCGCCTGCCTGTCAGCTGCATCCTTTCCGGCCTTTTCAGCCTTCTTGCGTTCTGATAGCGCCATCTGAAGGACATCGGCAATCTGCACTCCCTTTTCCAGCATCGGGACAATGGCAGAAATCCCGGAAAAATACTTTTCCGCACTCCCAAGTCTGCCGGCCAGCCTGTCCGCCTCGGCAGACAGGGCCCCATTCCATGCCAGCAGACCGGCTTCCCGTTCTTTCAGGCATGCCAGCTCCCGGATTAATGAGCCTTTTTTATGTTCCGCGTCTTTCAGACATTTCATATATTGCCTTACCTGCGACGAAGCCCTCCAGTCATTGACATTCTGTCTTGCAGTCTTATACAGGTCCGACCGGATTTTCTTTTCCGCGTCGTCAACAGCTGATTTCTTTTCCGCTGACTCTTTTCTGCATTCTTCTTCTGAACGGAGCCAGGTCAACTTGGAATCCACCGATGCCATTTCACTTCTGTACGCCATGACATCTCTCTCCAGCCGTTCTGTCTCACTTCTGATGGCAGCGGCTTCCTCCTCAGGCAGTATCTTTATCCCCTCCAACCTGATTTTCTGATTATTGCATGCCGTTTCCCTGGCCTTGTATATCTCATATACGGCACGCCCGATGTCTGAATAGCGTTCTGTTCCGGTCAGCTTTTCAAGTATGCCGCTTTTTTCATTGTCGTTGCTTTTGAGGAACCGGGTGAATTCTCCCTGCGCCAGCATGACTGTGCGGCAGAACTGGTCGAATGTCAGTCCTACGGCCTTCTCCATGACCGCATCCGTCTCGTCATCTTTTTTCTTCTCGAAAATTTTTCCGGAAGTATGGTCTTCAAGGCTCCATCTGTCGTCCTGAATCTTTCCGTCAGGCCTGCCATATGCCCTGCGCACGCTCCATCTTGCCGTATAGTGATTCCCGTCCGCCCCCCTGAAGTCAAGCGACACACTGGCACTCCCGGTATTCTGCCTCATAATCTGGGCTGTGTCGAATATGCCTACGGCATTATTGCCGCCGTCAACAATCTTCTCTTTCGTTGAATTGGACGATAGCCTCGGTGTCTTCCTGTAAAGGGCAAGACAGACGGCATCCAGAATGGTGCTTTTCCCGGAACCTGTCTCTCCGCATATAAGGAAGAGCGGTTCTTCCGCAAGCGGACCGGACTCAAAATCAATCTCCGCATCTGCTATTGATGCTATATTGTGTATCTTCAGTTTTTTGAACTCCATATCGGACTTTCCTCTGTGCTTTCCTCTGTGCTTTCCTCTGTGCTTTCCTCTGATGTTTCCGATGTATTTTCAGACTTCATATCCTGCACTCCGGCGACATTGCCGGCAACGGCATGACCTGAAGTTGCCTGACCGGAAACAGCATCTCCGCCGGCGACAACATGTCCGTCGGCAACAACATGTATGTCGGCAACAACATGTATGTCGGCAGACTGGCCGGAAGCCAGCCGGACGGCTTCGCGGAACATCGCCACATATTTCTCATCCATTTCCTTGCCCTGCGTCAACCTGTAATACATTCTGGCGACCTCAAGAGGGTCGGTTTCCCTCATCTCCTGCACGGTAAATGTATCATATTCAGCTGCTCCGGACTTCGTTTCCGGGCGTGTCACCTTCATGCAGCAATACTTGGCCCCCGTACTTTTCAGGATATCCGCGGCCCTGGCCTCGCAGTCGGAAGGCAATGTGTCTTTGACAAGCACGTTGAGCCTGACATAAGCCGATTCCCCGGCAGGAATTGCAGCCAGCATGTCAAGGATTTTTGAAAATTCTTCAGGTTCCCCGTCCGGGACTGTCCGCAGCGGCCTTATGTCCGGAATCCGGACTGTCCTTATGGAAGTGACGCCTCCGTCCGCCATATCAACGACTGTAACGGAATGTTGTCCATGTTCGTCAAAGTTCACTGCCAGAGGCGAGCCGCAGTATGCAGCCCGGCCACCCGGAAGCACCTGACGCTTATGGATATGGCCCAGTGCAATATAAGCATAGGACTCTCCCAGGATTTCCTGAGGGACATAATCCAGTCCGCCGACGGCATCATCATGGCCGCTGATGTCGCAGCCTGTCACAGCAAGATGGGCGGCCAGAATCCCCGGACACCCGTCGCTGATACTTTTCATATGGCTGTCCAGGGCATTGAAATAGGAGGACATCCTGTCGCCGGGGACCGCATTGCAGCCGACTTCCGGAAACCCGCGCGGCGAAGCATATGGAACTGCGGCTATATGCCCCAGGACATGCCCGTCCCTGACTATGTCCACGACTTGTCCTGCCAAATCCGCCGTTCCGTCGGCATTCCTCGCAAAAGAACCGATGACCCTGACATTAAAATGCGACCAGAGCCCCGCATCCGCCTCAAGCCGTGACGGACTGTCATGGTTCCCCGCAATCACCGCCACCGTCATTCCCGGACACGCCCGGCATATTTCAAGCATCCCGTCCACATATATCTTCCTGGCCGCTGCAGAGGGCGTGGAATTGTGGAACACATCTCCGCACACAATCATGGCGTCCGGCTGCTCATCCCCCACAATCCCGGAGAGAGACTTCAGAAAAGCCCGGTGCTCCTCATTGCGTTCATATCCGTAGAATATCTGGCCAAGATGCCAGTCCGATGTATGTAAAATCTTCATAATTAACGCTTCTACGCTGTTGTCAACCTTATTTCACCGCAGCATCGGACCAGCGCCCTGATTTCAGTCCCCGAAGCTGCGCACATCCACAAAGTTAACCTTTATCACATGTCCCGGCAAACCGGCAGACGGAAAATACGGAATTTTAAATATTTTTTGTTCTTTAATATAATTAGTCTTATCTTTGCGTCCGCTTTTGACTCCCATGGCATACGAGCAAAGCAACATACGGACCGGTCCGGTAGCTCAGTTGGATAGAGCAACAGCCTTCTAAG
>JADIMJ010000121.1 GCA_017694835.1 Candidatus Cryptobacteroides gallistercoris | reverse complement strand
CCGTATCGTCGGCAGCGTCAGATGTGTATAAGAGACAGGTTCTGGGAATACCACGGGTTCCTTACTGTTATATTATTGATAATCACATTTCTGCACATGAGCGGATGTATATTCCAGCATGGGGAATTCTGGAAAAGGACATCTTCCAGCAGGACATTCTCGCACTCCTTCAGTCCTATCATCACAGGACGCAGATATGTCTTGACCGACTCCCAGTCCTCGTCCGACACCATTCCCTGCGGGACATTGAAGGCATCGCTCACGAGCGAGCCGCGGAATGAGCTGGAGTCCGGATACCAGACATTTCCCCTGTCATCTGTGAATCCGCCTGACGCCAGAAGGTCCTTCCACTGTGCCGGAGCCATCTTGGAGCGCTTGACCTGCCTCCAGTCGTCGCCGGAGCCGTCGATTGTCCCTCCGCCTGTGATGGAGATGTTCTTTGCCCCGGACGCATTGATCGGGGAAATGCATCTTTTGGTGTCAAGTCCTTCAAATACAGTCTCAACTATCGGATAGAGACTCCGGTCCGACGAGAATCTTATGACTGCATCCGGAGTCACATGCAGGTCTATGTTGTCCTTGAGCGTAACCGGTCCGGTGAGCCATATCCCCTCTGGCACGACAAGATGCCCTCCGCCGAGAGACGAGAGCGAATCCACGGCCCGCCTGAAGGCATCAGTATTGAGCGTAACCCCGTCTCCCGTTGCCCCGAAGTCGGTGAGCAGCACCTGACGGTCAGGAATCCGCGGTCTATGCACCTTCTCCATGTCAAATGGCAGTTCCTGATACAGATAGTCGAACTCATAAGTCTCCCGGCAACCCAAAACAGCCGCTGCGCCTGCAAGGCACAGGGAAATTGCCGCCAATGTTCCGTTTTTTCTCAGATGCATGGTCATCAGGTTTAGTGTCCGATAAAAATCAGAATCGTACTCAAAACAATTTTTCGCATGCAAATGTAAAAATTAGATAGTGCCGGATATTGTAATTTTTATCGCAATACAGGCACTATTCGTCACCTGCGGATTTATTCCGAAAGATTCTTATATTTGCCGCCGGACTTGCCGGACAGGATGGACACGACGGACCTTGCCGGACCGGGAGGGAATGATGAAACTTGTCAGCCTGAAGGATGAAAGAAGAGATTCAGAAGACCGGACAAAATGAAATGTCATTCTGGGGACATCTCGATGTGCTCAGATGGGCAATCATACGCATCGGGGCCGTGACGGCCGTATTCCTGGCAGGATACTTCATCGCCATCCCACATATTTTCGACCGCTTTGTCCTCGGCCCTTCAAGGCCGGACTTCTTCCTGTACAGATGGCTCGGAGGATTCATGGGCGGCGATTTTTCCGTGGACATCATCAACATCAGCGTGACATCACAGTTCACGACACACATCAGCACATCGTTCTGGCTGGCGGCTGTGACTGTTTTCCCCTATATCATTTATGAAATCTGGAAATTCATCAGCCCCGCCCTGTATCCCCGGGAAAAGAAAAGCGTCCGCCCGGCATTCATACTCAGCACAGCGATGTTCTATCTCGGCTGTGCCGTCGGCTACTGCATAGTCTTTCCGTTCACATTCAGATTCCTTGCGGAATACCAGGTCGGGAGCGGCATTGTCAACCAGATATCGCTGGACTCCTACATGAGCAACTTCCTCCTGATGATCTTCGTCATGGGCCTTGTCTTCGAACTTCCTGTTCTGGCAAAGGCATTGTCCGCCCTCGGCCTCTTCGACAGGCAGTTCCTGAAGAAATACCGCAGGCACGCCGTCGTCGTGCTGCTGATACTTGCTGCTGTCATAACGCCGACAGGGGACCCGTTCACCCTCCTGGTGGTGTCCGTTCCCCTGTATCTTCTTTATGAAATGGCAATCCTGATGGTAAAGTAATCAGTGAGGCTGCCCGCAAAGGAGGAATTTCAAGGCCTGCGCTACTCCGGGACATAGATGATTTCCCCGTCCTCCAGCTCATATGCCACCCCGACCCGCCTGCCGCGCCGTCCGGAGGCATCATCCTGATTCTCTGACGGAGTATAGCGGCTGATCCTTTCCCCTTCCTTGGTGATGATTTCCATATTCTCCTGTCCGGGATTCTTGACAATCGTAAAGTCCTCCTTGCTGAACATTTCCGTCATGTCATATCTCGTCACAAGGGCGACCATCAGCGCGACGGCAAAGACCATCGCCACATCAAAGAGATTTCCGACTACGCTCATCGGGTCATTGTCCTCTTCCTTTCCTATAAGTCTCCTTCTTCTCATTTTCCTTCCTGTCTTGATTTTCTTCTGTCATGATTCCTTCCTGATTTCCCATTTTCGGTTTTCCGGCTGTCATTTGTTCTCACCCGCACCAAGAAGCTCCGCCACAAATTCAAGATTGGTCATGTCCTGCATATACCACCTGTTCTTCACCTGCTGGGTAAGGAAACCGACGGCACTTGAAAAAAGGCCAACGGCTGTAGTGGCAAAGGCGACCTGCATGTTATACGCCATGGATGAAATGTCCCCTGTGGAAAGTCCGACAAGCGCCGGCCCCATAGGAATCAGAGTTCCCATGAGCCCGAGCATCGGACCGAGCTTGGCAAGGGTCCTGGATGCCGACAGATCCTTGTCCGCGGCAATCTCGAAGTCTGCGAGGATTCTCCTAATGTGTGCGGGAGAGTCCCTGTGGGCAAGGATTTCGTTGAGAAATCGCACGGAAATGGAGCGGGAGCCCTTCGGGAGCATACCCTCAAGTGTCCCCACCGTGTCAGGAGTCAGGCCTTCGAGTCTTGTCCTCAGTGCGCGGCCGCTTCTGCGGATATTCAGATATTGTCCGAAGAAACTCCCGACCAGAAGGAGAGAACGGAGAAACAGAAGAATAAGCAATACAATCACAGGCACGAGCAGACCTGTGGAAATCCAGAATAGAATGTCTGATATGAAATTCATTTTAGTTTTTGTTTTGTCTGATTAAACTGATGTCTGTCCTTTTTTACAACCGATGTCTGTCCTTTCTTTTCAACAGATGGCCAAGCCCCTTGAGCCTTAATGCATACCATGCCAGTCCGACAGCTGCGCCGGCGAGAATAATCAGGACCATGCCGGCGAAAGCCTTCCAGTCCACCTCGGAATAACCGTCAACGGCAGTCTGACCGTTTACCGTAGCTATTACGCCGAAAATTGCCATAAGAGCATTCAATATGAAATAAAGTTCAAGCCGCAGGTCCTTTTCAGGGACCGCCTTGCGGAAAAGCCATGCTCCGGCAGGGACAATGACAAGCACGGCCCCGGC
>JADIMJ010000120.1 GCA_017694835.1 Candidatus Cryptobacteroides gallistercoris | reverse complement strand
ATAATATATGGTATCCCTGACAATCCTGGCATCACGGAATCCGGCCTCGTTGAACGCGCTTATGAGACTGCGCTTGTCATTGGGATATTCCTTTTCGTTGAATTTCTTGGAACTGAAGAAATTGATGAGTCTGGCATCCTTGGTCTTCTTCATGGAGCGCACCAGCTTGGATTCCTTCACATTCTCATTCCCCGTGAATGTTATTTTCTTGATTTTGACCTTTCTGCCTCTGTTGACGGCAAAATTGACCCTGATTGCATTCCTGACCAGAGTATCTTTCCGGGTCTGGACATTGACTTCCGTCAGAAGGAACCCCTTTTCCTTGTAATATCTCTTGATGATGTCAGTTGCAGTCTTGGCCACATAATCGGAAAATTCCCCTCCCCTGCGGAGGTTGAGCCGCTCCAGAAGTTCTTTCTGTTCCCCCTGCCTGACGCCTGAGAATGTCCATCTTGAGACCCTCGGGCGCTCCGTGATGCTGATCTTGAAGAAAGCAGTGTCCCTTGACGGGGCGATGGAATCTATGACGACAGCCACATCCTCAAAATAGCGCTGGAGCCACAGGCGCTCGACTATGGAAGCCATATCATCCCCGGGCACGGTCACTGTCAATCCCTTCTGCAGGCCGGACACCTGTATTATCTGGTCGGGGCTGAAATAATGGTTGCCTTCGACAGAAACTCCCCCGATGACATATTTTTTCGGGCTGTTGTAATCTACCGTTATTTCATCCTGCCTGAGCTGTGCCGTCGCAGGTACAGACAATACAGCCATGATGACAAGAAGGACTGTTCGGCGCAAATTCATCTCTTCGGTTCAAACAAATTCTTAGTATAATTTCCAATAAAAAGTGCAAATATACGAAACTGTTTTGATTTTTTTCAACAAAACACTTCCCTCGCCCGCGTACGGAAGTCCGGACGGCACGGATTCACTTTACCCTCCCGTACCTTCTGTCCCGCCGTGCATATTCCGCAAGGGCGGCCCTGAATTCCTCTTTTCTGAAATCAGGCCACAGCACGCCTGTGAAAATGAACTCCGAATAAGCAGCCTGCCAAAGAAGATAATTGCTCAGGCGGCACTCTCCGGAAGTCCTTATTATGAGGTCCGGATCCGGAATGCCGGCAGTGACAAGATATCTGTCGAAGCCGTCCACCCCCATCGAAAGCAACTCTTCTTCATCTGCCTGCCCCGAGGAGATTTCCGCAGCGAGCTTTTTCGCAGCCTGCAGAATGTCCCACTTGCCGCTGTAGCTCAAGAAAATGACAAGGACAAGCCTGTCATTTGCGGCAGTCCTGGCCTCACAGTCGTCTATCATTTCATTCAGGGATGACGACAGACGGGCCCTGTTTCCCAGGACGACAAACCTTACCCCGTTTTTCATCATAGTCGGAAGCTCGTCCCTCATGGCCTTGACCATAAGTTCCATGAGTGTATGCACCTCATGTTCCGGACGGTTCCAGTTTTCTTCCGAAAAGGCAAACAGCGAGAGGTATCTGACCCCTGTCTCCACTGCGGCCTCCGTACATGCCCTTACGCTTTCTACGCCTGCGGCATGACCGTATACACGCTCATGGCCCCTTTCCTCAGCCCAACGGCCGTTTCCGTCCATGATGATTGAAACATGTACAGGTATTCTTTTGCTTTCTTCCATTTGAACCTTACTTTTCTCTTCCGTTTCTGATGTCCTCGCCCCAAAACAATTTGCTTGTCAGGGCATTTATGAAGTTGGATCCGTTGAGCCGGACCCGCTTAAGCGAAAATTGTGCCATCGACACTTCCAATCCCAGAGAAGCATCTGCCTCGACCATCCTGTTGTCAAGCGTGAACATGACCGAAGAATCCCTGGAACGCAGTCTGATGCTGATTCCGGCAGTATCCGGGACAATCAGCGGACGGACGTTGAGATTGTGCGGTGATATCGGGGAAATGATGAGCACCCGTGCCTCGGGAAGCACAATCGGCCCGCCGACGCTCAGGGAATATGCTGTCGACCCCGAGCTGGTGGCCACAATGAGCCCGTCTGCCCAGTATGTCGGCAGAGGAGCGCCGTCTATGTCCACATCCACGCCAAGCATGGCTGCGCCTATCCTGTGGACAGTCACTTCATTGAGGGCAAAGGGCCATCCGTCCACAGAAGGGTTCCCGGTCATGAACGACGGCTTTGCCGAAAGGAGCGTCCTGTCCTCGACGGAGTAGGCTCCGGAAAGTATGGCATCCGCCACCTGGTCCGGGCCGTTCTCGGAAAGGAAACCGAGCCTTCCGAGGTTCATTCCCAGCACCGGTATCCCGCTTTCCCCCACAAGGGCCGCAGCTGACAGGAAGGTCCCGTCCCCGCCGATGCTCACAAGCATGCCTACATCCCTGCCCTCCAGGTCAGACCTGCTGCAGATGTCAACAAGCCCGCATCCGCCCGAAGCCAGTCTCCTCTTGAGCCTCTCTATCCTGGCATCTCCTTTCAATCCCCTGTTTCTCAGGTATACAGCTATATTCATTGCGAATCAGATTGGCCGGGCACATCCGACATGTCCCTCCGGCACATAAAACGGGGTAAAGTTACAAGATTCCGGCGAACATTGAAAAATAATATATATTTTTGCCGGCGGTTTCCGGGCACATTCCCCGAAAACGGCAGACAATCGCACAAAATGACAAAATTAAGCGTAAATATCAACAAGATAGCCACATTGAGGAATGCGAGGGGAGGCAACATGCCGGATGTGGCCAAAGCGGCCCTTGACTGCGAAAGCTTCGGGGCGGAGGGCATCACGGTCCACCCCAGGCCTGACGAAAGGCACATCCGCTACTCTGACGTCAGGGAAATACGGCCCCTGCTGAAGACGGAATTCAACATAGAGGGCAACCCGACAGGGAAATTCATTGACCTCGTATGCGAAGTCGTGCCGGAACAGGTGACACTTGTCCCTGATGCAGCCGACGCCGTCACTTCGGATGCGGGCTGGGACACCGTCAAAAACAGGGATTTCCTCTCCGATGTGTGCAGGACATTCAAGTCCAAGGGCATACGTACCTCCATATTCATCGGGGCCGATCCGGCGATGGCAGAGGGCGCCGCCGCATGCGGATGCGACAGGGTGGAGCTGTATACCGGGCCATACGCCGCAGGATACAGGTCAGACAGGGATTCGGCGATAGCCCCGTTCATAGCAGCAGCCGAAGCCGCGCGCGGATGCGGACTCGGAATAAATGCCGGGCACGACCTCAGCCTTGAGAATCTGGAATTCTTCATAAAAAGCATACCGTGGACTGCCGAGGTGTCAATCGGACACGCCGTCATCTGCGACGCCCTCTACATGGGACTCGGGAATGCGATAAGGGAATACCTGAAAAGAGTGCACTGCATCTGACAAAAAGAGTGCACTGCTTCTGAAATATTGCCGGGATTTTTATTTATCTTTGCAAATTGTTAACAAATCACAAAGTAAGAACAGATAATGAAAAATGTATCTCTAATCCTCAGTCTCATTGCTATAGCTGCAGTCGCAGTATTCGGGACACTGACATTGAAAGAAAAGAATGAAACGGGCAAGGCCCCAGGGACGGCCGCAAGCGACAGCACTGCAGTAACCGCAGTCAAGGGAGACATCGTGTATGTTGTATTCGACAGGATAATGACTGAGTATGACATGGCAAATGACCTCAGGACGGCAGTCGAGACCAAAGTCCAGAACATACAGGCAGAAGTGGACCGCAGGGGGAAGAAACTTGAAAGCGACGTCAACGAATTCCAGGACAAGCTGAACAGGGGACTCATCACAAGGTCTGTGGCGGAGGTCCGCGGACAGGAACTCCAGCAGCAGCAGAATGACTTCAACCTCTTCGCAAGCCAGAAGCAGAACGAGATTGCCGAAGAGCAGACAGTCATGATGAACCAGATTGTAGACGCGCTGAACACCTACCTTGAAAAATACAACCGTGAGAAACAGTATGCCATGATTCTCATCAACCAGGGCGGACAGCCCGTATTCCTTGCCCAGCCGGGGCTTGACATCACCGGAGACGTGCTTGCCGGCCTCAACGAGGAATATGTCAAGAACAAAAGCAAGAAATAATTTTTCCTGAAGCATTCAGAAAACACTCTGACTTTGAAAATAGCAATATTGTCATGCTTTTACCCCTACAGGGGCGGTATTTCCCAGTTCAACGCCTGTCTTTTCGGCGAACTGGGAAAGACTTGCGAAGTAAAGGCATTCAATTTCAAAAGGCAATACCCGTCATTCCTCTTTCCAGGCAAGACCCAGTATGTGACGGCGGATGACGAGGCCACGCCGGTCGAAAGCACATTCCTGCTTGACACTGCCAATCCTTTTTCATATGTCACGACGCTCAAGGCTATCCGGGAATGGAACCCGGACCTTCTCATAGTGCGCTACTGGATGTCATACTTCGCGCCCTCCCTCGGATATGTCACGAGGCATCTCAGGGGGAAATGCAAGGTGATTTCAATTCTGGACAATGTCATTCCGCATGAGCCGAGGTTCTTTGACACACCGCTCACGAAATATTTTCTCAAGGGCAGCGACGGCTGTGTGACACTCTGCGAAGCCGTGGCCGGAGACCTGCTGAAAATAAAGCCGGATGCCCGCTATACCGTCATTCCGCACCCCCTGTATTCGCATTTCGGCGCAAAAAAGCAGAGGGAGGAGGCAGAAAGGCAGCTCGGACTTCAGGGCGGCAAGAAGAACATTCTCTTCTTCGGCCTCATCCGCGAATACAAAGGCCTTGACATTCTTATAGATGCGTTCGGAGGCCTTGACGACAGCTACCAGCTTGTCATAGCCGGGGAGCCGTACGGCTCCTTTGAAAAGTATGCGGAGGCCATAGCCGCATCTCCGCTGAAGGACAACATCCACACTTACCTCAGGTATATAAAGGATTCCGAAGTGGCCGACTTCTTTTCAGCCGCAGACGTCACAGTGCTCCCGTACAGAAGCGCGACACAGAGCGGAATAAGCTCGGTTTCCTATCATTTTGAAGTTCCGATGATTGTGACGGAGACAGGCGGTCTGAAGGAAACAATCGGGGACAGGGGAACCGGAATCGTGGCCAGGGAATGCACGCCGGAGGCGGTAAGGACGGAAATTGAAAAATTCTTTGCCGACCCCGCGGTTGCGGCGGAGTGCATCGGACATATCAGAAAGGAAAAGGAAAGGCTGTCCTGGGGGAATTTCTGCAGAAAACTGCTTGACTTCGCATCAGATTTAGATAAAACGGAATGAAATGAACAGAAGGATTCTCTTCATATTTCTGGCCATATCATGTCTTCTGGCATTCAGCACGACGGCCGAAGGACAATATCCGCAGGTACCTGTCTCCATCTCCACGGAGAAAGTAAAGATCGGCGGGAAAGTGTTCTATTCGCATATCGTGCTTGAGAAGCAGACCCTGTATTCCATAAGCAAGGCTTACGGAGTAACAGTACAGGAAATATATGACGCCAATCCTTCCCTGCAGACGGAAGGGCTCAAGAAAAACGCCATCATCCTTATCCCTGTCAAGACGGCAGCCTCCGGGACGGCAGCTTCCGGGACGGCAGCAGCAGAAAAAGCAGAATCAGCAGAAGCCGCAGCGGACAGGTCCGAAAAGATGTCTGAAGACACGGAAGGGCGCAGACCAGGAGCGGAAATGAAATCGCCGCGCCGGAAAGACAGAGAGAAGGGGCAGGATGTATATATCGTTCACACCGTCAGATGGTATGAGGACCTCAATGTCATATCCATCAAATACGGGGTGCCCGTTGAAATCATAATGGAAGTGAACGGCCTCACCGGAAGAAAATTGAAAAACCGTCAGAAGCTCCGCATTCCGGCCGACCTGAAGGCCTACCTCATGGAACGCAATGCCTCAGCCGGCAATGAAACGGACAAAGGACAGGGGTCTGACTCCGGATCCGATGCCGGGCAGACTGAAGATTCCGGCACGGACGAGCCGGCCGCAGTTCCGCCGGCAAGGACGAAGACAGAGGTCAGGGCAACCCTGATGCTGCCCCTTGACGCAAAGGACGGCACAGGGAGTGAAAGCAACATGGATTTCTACAGCGGGGCCCTGCTCGCAGCAAGAGACCTCGGCATGGAGGGGACAGACGTAGACCTCAATGTATACGATGCGGCAGCAGGCACGCCGAATCTGTCGCTTCTGAAAATCATGATGACGGACGTGACAATCGGCCCGGTATCAAAATCATCCCTGTCGGCTCTGCTGGAAACAGTTCCTGACAACAAATATGTAGTGTCCCCGTTTGACCAGAGAGCCGAATCGCTTGTCGCATCAAACAGGAATTTCATCCAGGCTCCTGCCTCAGTCGCCACACAATATGAAAATCTGACAGACTGGATAAAAGAAAGCAGGGCTCCCGGCGAGCACCTGATTGTCGTCTTTGAAAAAGGGATGAGGGAAAGTGCTGAAAGCAATGCGGCCGAAACTTATCTGCAGGCCTCCGGACAACAGTACTCCTCTTTCTCATACAGCATACTGGAAGGCAGGAATATCCTTCTGCCGCTCAAGGGCCTCATGGACTCCGGCACGGTGAACAGAGTGCTCGTGATATCGGAAAGCGAGGCATTCGTCAACGACCTCGTCAGGAATCTCAATCTTCTGATACATGAAAACTACCGCATCGTCCTGTACGGGCCGTCCAAGCTCCGCAGTTTCGAGACAATAGACGTGGAAGACTACCACAATGTGAATCTCCATGTCGCAATGTCATACTATGTGGACTACGATTCCCCGGAGGTCCAGGCGTTTCTCCTCAAATACAGGGCCCTGTTCAACACTGAACCCGGGCCGTTCGCCTTCCAGGGGTATGACCTCATGCGTTATTTCGCGAAAGCATGCACCCGATACGGCAGCGGATGGGGGGAAGCAATAGAGGAGATGGAGACGGCAAGGATGCTGCAGTCCGATTTCAAGTTCAGGAGATATGGTGACGGAGGGCTTGAGAACATCGGGATAAGGAGGCTCGTCTACGGGCCGGACTACAGTGTACGGCTGCTGTAGAGGAGAGATTTGGCATTCTCGACGGCCGCATCGGTCAGCACAGAGCCGCTGAGCATTCTGGCGACCTCCATGATGCGCTCTTCATCAGAAAGCCTGCGGATAGACGATACGGTCCTGGATGTATCCGGGGCCGTTTCTTTTGATACAAGATAATGGGCAGACCCCTTCGCCGCGACCTGCGGGAGATGAGTGATCGCAAACACCTGCATACTCTTCCCCATCCCGCATATCATTGCCCCCATCTTGTCGGCTGCACTTCCGGACACTCCGGTATCTATCTCGTCGAATATCATGGCCGGCATCTCCATATGCCTTGCCATCATTGCCTTGAGGGCAAGCATTATTCTTGACATCTCTCCGCCGGATGCACATCTGGATACATCTGCGGGAGTCTTTCCGGCGGAAGAGAAAAGGAAAAGGGCCGTATCCTTCCCCGTCTGCGACAGTTCAGCCTCCTGCAGCTGAACTTCAAACACTGCGGACGGCAATTCAAGGAAATGCATGGACTCCATCACGGCTCCGGCCAATGCCCCTGCCGCCCGGCTCCTTGACTCATGAAGGGCGGACGCCAGCTCATGCACTTTCCTGCCGGCGGACTCAAGCTCCGCAGACTTTGACGCGAGTTTCTCCTCCATGGCGGATGTATCCCCCGCAATCCCTGCCAGTCTGTCGCGTTCCTCTATCAGAGACTTCTCGTCCCGGCACCCGAATTTCTGCATCAGGCCATACAGGAGGGAAATCCTGTCGTCCACCTGCTGAAGCCTGTCCTGAGAGACATCCGTCCTGGAATTGAGGTCGGAGACTTCGGACATGATGTCGTCAAGTTCCACCCGGCACGAGGCAAGTCTTTCTTCAAGGGAAGCGACTGCCGGAATGTACCCGGATACTCTGGACAGGTGCTTCTCCGCCTCCTTCAGCATGGAATCTATTCCGCGCAGTCCATCATCCCCTGTGCCCGAGAAGAGATTTTCAGCCTGACACAGATTGTCCTTTATTTCCCCGGCGTTGGCGAGCTGCTTCTGTTCCGCCTCCAGTTCCTCAAGTTCTCCGGGACGGAGAGAGGCCGAGTCGAGCTGCAGGAAGCGGGACTGGACATAATCCTGCTGTTCCCTCGCCTTTGTCAGAGCGGCATTCAGGTCCGCCACTTCAGTCCGCAGGCGGACGAAGGCAGAGTAGGCAGTCCCGTATTCTTCAAGAAGCCGTCCGTTGCCCGCATAAATGTCAAGCACAGAAAGCCTGAAATGCCTGTCAGAAAGCATCATCGTCTGATGCTGCGAATGTATGTCCACCAGATGCGACGAAAGAGACTGGAGCACAGGGACAGCAACAGGGGAATCATTTACGAACGAGCGGGAACGCCCTGTCGGATTCACGACCCGCCTGACGGTCAGAATCCCGTCCGGACAGTCTATGTCGTTTTCCTGAAGCACATTCCGCAATCCGGCCCTGTCCAGGTCCGCTGAAAATTCAGCCTCAACGATACAATTTCCTCCGCCTTCACCTATGACGGAGGCATCTGCCCTGGCCCCGAGAACAAGATTCAGAGCCCCGAGAAGAATGGACTTTCCGGCTCCCGTCTGCCCCGTAATTATGACGAGACCCTCCGGAAACTCAATGTCCAGAGAGTCTATAAGCACATAATTCCTGACAAGAAGCCGCCTCAGCATCAGTCGTTGTCCTCTTTCTTGGCCATTCTCCAATAAATCTCGTTGTTCTCGAATTCCGAGATGGCCACGAGACCCGGCTTAGGCTGTTTCTCGTAATATTTGGAGATTTCTATCTGTTCCCTGTTCTCAAAAACCTCCTCCATGGTGTCACGGTCGTTCTTGAAATCTTCAAGCTTCTTGGTAAGTTCCTTTTTCTCGGCCATGGAAATCTGGTTGGCCCTCTTTGAAAGGATCACGACTGTCTCATAGATATTGCCTGTCGGAGCGGCAAGATCACAGAGATCGCGAGTAACGGTATTTGCAGGAATTTTTTTTGTTGTCATATCAAATTATATTTGTTGTCCATTTTATTATACCCCGGTTTCAGCACAGGGTTTCAAAAATTTTCTGATTTGGCCTCGGACTCATTCTCCATTCCCCTGAGGATGACCATGTCTTCCGTATCGTCAACAAACTTTTCATTGAGACGGGCACCTTTCCTCATAATGGCTTTCTGCTCCCTGTTGAGCCTGCGGCGCTCTTTCTCGAACGCTCTGTCATCATGCTCCTCCATATCGGCTTCCACCGCCTGCTGCCCCGGATATCTGCCGAGGATACGCTGCACCCTCCTGTATATTGTGTCCAGCTCCCTCCTGTATTCAGATTCAGGATATTCCCCGATGAAATTGAGATAGTCGTCTACAAAAGTCATGTACCGTTCTTTCTGCTTCTGGAGAACGCTCAACTGGGCGTATTTATAAGACGACATGGCTATATAGTAGAGGATATCCTCCCTGTAGATATTCTCTGAATCATCCTTGAGCACATTGCGGAAAGACACCCGGGACGCGATATAGTCCTCCATCTTGTAGTATAGGCGCGCCGCCTCGAACGCCTTGGTGTCAAGCCTCGCATTCAGGTCATTGAGCATCTCCCTGCAGACATCGGCATGGGAAGCGTCGGGGTACTCGCTCATGAACTGGGAAATCGCATCAATGGCCCTGTATGTAGGCGCCTGGTCCAGTTCATACCTCAGGGTGGAGCGGTACATGCAGTCCAGCCTCAGGAACCTCGCCTCAGCAGAAAAAGGACTTCGCGGATAGCTTTCGAGGAATTTCTCAAAATTGGTCTCCGCAGTGTAGTAATCCTTTGCCCTGTAGTTGCTCAGCCCCCAGTAATACTGGACGGTATCATCCCTCTCGGTTCCTCCCGTCAGCACTGAAATGGATTCGAAAAGGTCTGCGGCCTTGGTGAACTTGGCGTCATTGAAATAGCGGAATGCGGCCTCATACTTCAGGTCGACGTCATTGCTGTTCAGAAGCATTTCATACTGCGACTTGCATGAGGACAGGGAAAGGGCGGCTGCAGCCGCGGCCGCTGCAGCGGCAATTATCTTGAGTTTCATATCAGATTCTGTGAAATAAGGAATTTTTCAGCGTCCAGGGCGGCTCTGCACCCGGATGCTGCGGCAGTTATGGCCTGCCTGTAATACGGGTCCTGGACATCTCCTGCGGCAAATACGCCTTCGACATTGGTTCTGGAAGACACTCCGTCCGTCAGTATATATCCGTCAGGATTGACATTGACCCATTTGCTGAAGAGTTCTGAATTCGGATGATGCCCGATGGCGAGGAAAAAGCCGTCGACGCCGATTTCAAAGACCTCCCCGTCCTTCCTGAGCAGTCTGACTCCGGTGACTCCGGATGCATCCCCGAGGACTTCCTGAGTGCTGCAGTTCCAGAGAATCTCGATGTTCGGGGTATTGCGGACCCTGTCCTGCATGGCACTGGATGCCCTGAGCACATCTCTGCGCACTATCATGTACACCTTGCTGCATATGGATGCAAGATAGGTGGCTTCCTCACAGGCTGTATCCCCTCCTCCGACCACGGCCACGGTCTTTTTCCTGTAGAAGAAACCGTCACAGGTGGCGCAGGCCGAGACTCCCATTCCCTTGAATTTCTCTTCTGAAGGAAGGCCGAGATACTTTGCGTTCGCGCCGGTGGCTATGACCAGTGTCTCCGCAACAATCTCCTTCTCCCCGTCCACCGTCAGGCGGAAAGGGCGGGACGAGAGATCCGCACCGGACACGGTCCCTGTCCTTATGTCAGCACCGAGCCGCACAGCCTGGGCCTTCATCGTGTCCACCAGGGCACGGCCGTCTATACCGTTTTCAAAACCGGGATAATTCTCCACTTCAGTCGTAGTGGTCAGCTGCCCTCCGGGCTGCATGCCCTCATAAAGTACGGGAGCAAGGCCGGACCTTGACGCATAAATGGCCGCCGTATAGCCGGCGGGACCGCCTCCTGCAATGAGGCATTTTACATGTTCTTTTTCCATAACTTGCAAATATACGCTTTTTTTCAGAACCTTGTCCATGCGAATTCCAGCTTCCTGTAGAGCCAGTGAAGGAAACTGTCCGGAAGCAGAACCATCACGGGCTTGAAGATGTGGTTGATGAGTCCGGGCATTGTCCCCTTCCGCCTGCGGAACATGGCATTAAGGGCAGAATCCACAGCCCTGTCCGCAGTAACCATCACGCCGAGCCGCATGGCAAGCCTCTTATAGAAGGGAGGAAGGCCGAACAGGTCGGTGGCAACGGCCCCGAAATATGCCGATGTGACACTGACGCCGGTTCCGCGGCATTCTGTCCTGAGGGAACGCGAAAACCCCTTTATGAATCTCTTCGTGTTTCCGTACATGCCGACTCCCGGCCACGGCATCCATGCCGCCAGCGAGGAAATGTTCAGAACATATCCCCTGCCCCTTGACTTCATCCTCGGCACGAACTCCCTGCAGAGCATCAGCGGCGTGTGGTTATGGAGCATCACCATGCGGGAAAGGTATTTCTGCGGCACCTCGGAAATTTCCCGGAAGAAAAACATTCCGGCATTGTTCACGAGCACTTCCACATCGCAGCCCCCGCCGTCGGCCACAGCTGCGACAGAAGCGGCCGCATCGACCAAAGAAAGGTCCTGAACGCATGTCACGATGCGGAACTGACCGGAAAACTCCTTTCTCCAGTCACTGATTGCCGCCACTTCCGACTTCACCACGGCGGCCGTCTCTTCAAGTCCGGCAGCATTGATGTCCACAAGCAGCAGGCTGTATCCCAAGGCAGAGAGTCTCTGTGCATAGACCCTGCCCATTCCCGACGCAGCACCCGTCACAAGGGCAAAGGAGCGCCAGTACGCGAATCTTTTTCTGTCTCTTTTCATCTTCTGTATATCAGAACGGGCAAAAATAGTCCATAATTTTGAATTTTTCTATTTTATTTTTGCTCCGGTTGCCAATTATTCATATTTTTGCAGGCAGAATGCGTGATTCGGCATTGACGGTTGCACACAAAACGAACAATTGACAAAAATGACGGGCCAGAACATCAAAAATCATACTAACAGCATAGAACAGTTCAAGTCTCTTCTGAAAAAGCATTCGCTGAAGGCTACGGCACAGCGGCTGGCTGTTCACGAAGCCATGATTCAGCTCGGCCATGCCTCGGCCGACATGGTCACAGACGCCATACGCCAGAAAGGTGAGACCAGAGTGACCGTCGCCACAGTCTACAACATACTTTCCCAGCTCGCCCTGTTCGGAGTATATGACTACAGGATGAGTTCCAACAACAAGATGTATTTCGACGTCAACACTTTCCCACACATCCACATATACGACAGGGAAGCCCACCAGTACCGGGACCTGATGGACGACGACCTCATGAACATGATTCACGAAAGACTCAGGCACAAGAGATTCCGCGGCTTCAAGGTCGAACATATAGACATACAGCTTGTGGGTGTCCCTTCCAAAAAGAAATACCAGGCTGCAAAGCAATGAATATGAGAATCCTCTGGCTGTCGCCCACGAACACCCTGTTCAATGAACGGGGAGACCGGGCCTATAACGGCAAGGGATGGGTCGCGTCCCTCCAGTCAGCGGTCAGGGAATATGCTCCGGGGCTTGTACTCGGCGTGGCATTCCTGAGTGCAGAAAGCGCACCGGCAGTTGTCCAGGACGGTGTCACATACTACAGAATCAGGAAGAGGGGGCCCAAGGGATTTGCCAAGCTGCTGTACAACTGGGGCGGAGGAAAGGAAGAGGACTACAGTCAGGACATCCGGAGGATAGCATCCGGGTTCAAGCCCGACATCATCCAGGTATTCGGATGCGAGACCAGACTTGCACCGGCGGCAATGTCACTCGGAGGCATTCCTGCTGTCGTTCACATCCAGGGAATATTGTCAGAATGCATCCCTCATTTCTTTCCACCGGGCATCTCGGCATCCGACATGGTGACTGCCGGCACATTCTTCAATGAAATTGTCCTGAGGAACGGATATGTCCATCTCCGAGAAGACTACTTGCGGCGCTCAACAGCCGAAAGGGAATGCCTGAGGGCGATGAAATATGCAATCGGACGGACTGAATGGGACAGGGCGGCTACGGAAAAATACTCATGTGCGGAATATTTCCATGTCGACGAAGTGCTCAGGCCCGCATTCTACCGGCATGCCGGGACTCATCCCGCCTGCATGGATTCCAAGACGATAGCATCCACGATATCACCCGTACCATACAAAGGGATTGACCTGATACTGAAGACAGCCGCCGCGCTCAAGAGAAACGGCATTGATGTCAGATGGAATGTGGCAGGGATAAGTCCGGAAGCCGACATAGTGAAAATCTTTGAGAAAAAGACCGGAATACGGGCTGCGGAATACGGAGTCCGCTTCCTCGGGGTGATGGACGAGGAATCTCTCGTGAAAATGCTTCTCGGCTCTGACATCTATGTCCATCCCTCATACATAGAGAACTCTTCCAACAGCGTATGCGAGGCACAGATGCTCGGCATGCCTGTTGTCGCCGCCGATGCCGGAGGCACCTCTTCGATTGTTGAAGACGGCCGGACAGGCATTCTTGTCCCTCCCGGGGACGCGGAAGCAACGGCAGAGGCCATAGCCGCCCTGGCAGCAGACCGCACCAAGGCAGCAGAAACAGCAGAGGCCGCGGCATCAGCCGCAGCCTCAAGACATGACAGGAAGAAGATTGTATCCTCCCTCCTGTCGGTATATCAGCGCATTCTACAGGAATCTCGGCCCGCCGTACTCTGAAGACTTGACTGAAGGCGTCGCACGGACATCTTCCGGAATCGCTTCCCTCCTGTATACGGATGTTTCCTCATTCGGGGTATTTGAGACAAATGTCATGACATTGTCCCCGTCGGAGAATGAGAAAGTGTACGATGCGCCCCATTCCAGACCGTCGCTGTAGACTCCGGACACGATGTCCCCGGATACGGTATATGTTCCGGTGAATTTCACGAA
>JADIMJ010000012.1 GCA_017694835.1 Candidatus Cryptobacteroides gallistercoris | reverse complement strand
GTGGTATTCCCAGAACGGGGACGGGCTTGACATAGATTCCTGCGAGGATGTGCTTGTGATAAACTCCACTTTTGACGTCGGTGATGACGCGATTTGCATCAAGTCAGGCAAGGATGAGGACGGACGCAGGCGCGCCAGGCCATGCAGAAATCTCATTGTCAACAACTGTACTGTCTTCCATGGCCACGGAGGCTTCGTGGTGGGCAGCGAGATGTCGGGAGGAGTCAGCAACATCCATGTGTCCGACTGCCGGTTCCTCGGCACTGATGTCGGACTCAGGTTCAAGAGCTGCCGGGGCCGCGGCGGTGTCGTGAGCAACATATTCATTGAGGACATCACCATGATGGATATCCCTGCCGAGCCGCTTCTGTTCGACCTTCACTACGGAGGCAAGTCGGCGGTCGAGGCTGCTGCCGAGGAGCATGGCTCATCCTTCGGCATAGAGCCTGTCCCTGCGGACGAGACTACTCCGGAATTCAGGGACATCCATGTCCGGAACATAGTCTGCAGCGGGGCGGCAAGGGCCATGTATTTCAACGGCATACCAGAAAAGAACATTTCAGGCATAGAGATAGAGGACTGCCTGATTGTATCGGACAGGGGAGCGGACATCAGATATTCGGACGGGGTGACCCTGAGGAATGTAGATATCCGCCAGTCTTCAGGGAAAGGTTATTCATTTGCCAATTGCCGCAATGTGAGGGCGGAGAATTGCAGAGACGCTTCCGGCAAGGCAGGCAGGGAGACGGTCTTCATCCATAACAGCGAAGGAGTGGACATATTATGAGAAACATTATTTCTGTATTCATGGCGACGGCCCTGTTCATGTCGACGGCGGCCATGCCGGAGGCTGTTTCGGCAGGCAATTCCATGTCGCCGGAAGACAATGCCCCGGCCGGAAACTCCGGAGGGGAAAGGATAGTGCTGCGCCTGATGGGGGACTCCACGATGGCGGACAAGGACCTCTCCGGGGAGAATCCCGAGCGCGGCTGGGGCCAGCGTCTGCCTTCTCATCTGGACAGCTGCGTCACCGTGGCCAATTATGCCCGGAACGGAAGAAGCACGAAGAGCTTCATCACACTCGGACTCTGGGACAAGGTGAAGAAAGACCTGAAGTCCGGCGAATATCTCTTCATCCAGTTCGGTCACAATGACTCAAAGGTATCCGACACCACAAGATATGCCCCGGCGTTCGGTCTATATCAGGAGAATCTGCGCCTGTTTGTCAGCCACGCCCTTTCCGTCGGGGCAAAGCCGATACTTTTCACTCCGGTTTCCAGAAGGTGGTTCGACGACAGGGGAAAGCTGAAGACAGATTGCCACGGGGACTATCCGGAGGCTGCCCGTCAGGTGGCGGAGGAATTCGGAATACCTTTGATAGACGCCAATTCCATCACTCAGGAGTGGCTTTCTTCAATAGGGGACGAGGCTTCACGGAAATATTACATGTGGATACCCGCGGGAGTATGCCCGAGGCATCCTGACGGACTGACGGACAATACGCATACGAATGTGGCCGGGGCCAGGAAGCTTGTGGAGCTCCTGCTGCCGGCTGTCACGGATGTCATTCCTGAGCTTGCCCCTCATGTCACCTGCTATGACTTTGTGGTTGCAAAGGACGGGAGCGGTGATTTCCTTACAGTGCAGGAGGCGGTGGATGCAGCTCCTGACTACTGCAAGCAGTCCGGGACCCGGATTCTTATAAGGGAAGGAGTCTACAGGGAGAAGCTCACGGTTCCGTCCAACAAGCAGAAGCTCCGCCTGACAGGGGAAAATGTATGGAAGACTGTAATCTCGTGGGATGACTATGCCCTGAAGGCCGGCTCGACCGGCTATCCGATGGGAACTTCTGCCACTTCGACGGTATTCATGCATGCCGATGATTTCCTTGCGGAAAATCTTACTTTTGAGAACACCGCCGGCGAGGGGAAGCCGGTGGGACAGGCCTGCGCGATAACCGTCGACGGAGACAGGGCTGCATTCCTGAACTGCCGCTTCCTCGGAAACCAGGATACAATGTACAATTTCGGCCCGGGACAGCGCCAGTATTTCAGGGACTGCTACATAGAGGGGACGACAGATTTCATCTTCGGGTTTGCGACGGCATATTTTGACGGCTGTACGATAATGAGCAAGAAAAACAGCTATGTGACCGCTGCCGCGACTCCCGAGGGAGAGAAATACGGATTCGTCTTCAGAAATTGTACCCTCGTGCATGCGGACGGCGTGTCGGAAGTATACCTCGGCCGCCCGTGGAGGCCATATTCAAGGACCGTGTTCATAGACTGCCGGCTCGGAGACCACATTCTGCCGGAAGGCTGGCACAACTGGAACAAGCCTCATGCGGAGAAGACTTCATTCTATGCCGAATACGGCAGCTATGGACCGGGTGCCGCAGGCAGGGACTCCAGAGTGCCGTGGGCGCATTTCCTGAAAGAGAAGGACCTTGAGGACTATACGCCGGAGGCCGTTCTCGGCCCTGCGGATGCCCCGAAGGCCACCACATCCCCGGAAACCTCCGCATGGTATTTCAAAGTGTTCTGAAATCCATCATGCCCGGTAATTTTTTTGAGATAAGCGCCGGAATGTGTAAATTTATGGAATGTTTGCAATGAAATGAATGGAATATGGTGAGGAAGAGTACAATGCTGTCTGTGATTCTGCTTCCGGTACTGCTTCTGGCTGTGCCGGCTCTCCCCGTGTCATCGGCTCCCCTGAACTGCATATTCGAGCATTATTCCTCCGAGGACGGGCTCTCTCACAATTCCATTGCCGACATTCACCAGGACCGTACAGGCTATATCTGGCTGTGTACCTGGTACGGGCTCAGCCGCTTCGACGGCAATACCTTCGTCAATTATTCCATCCTTCCGGGAGACTATACCAAACTGTCGCACAACAGGCTCCTCTCCATAGACGAGGACAGTCTGGGATATCTCTGGATAACGACTTATGACTACAGGCTGTTCCGGTTCGACCCCGTGAGCGAGAAATTCTCCGCCGTGCCGGACGACATTCCCGGCGCCGGGCTGAAGAATCTGCATGTGAATATGTTCCATTGCGATGCGGCAGGCAATGTATGGGTGTCTTTCCATGATGCGGGCCTGTGCCGGATCTCACCGGACCTCAGCGCCGCTGTCTTTTTCCAGGTCGGGGCCAATGAAATCGGGAAAGATGTGAAGTCGATATATGAGGATTCGGAAGGCGTGATTTATGCCGTGTCTGAGAACGGGATATTCGCAATAGAAAATGACATTCCTGTCCTCATATCGAGGACAGGCGGAATTGCGGGATTCACTGAATTCGGCGGAAACCTCTATTTCCTCTCTGATGAAAACCTTCTTGTACTTGAGAAGAAGACTGGAAAGCAGCATAAGGTTGACCTGGCTCCGTATGATGCCGGGAGGGCGACGTCATTGTCCCTGACAGGCGGACAGGACAAGTCTCTCTTTGTCGGATTCTCGGACAATGCCGTCGCTGAAGTGGACACAGCGGACTTCTCATTGGAAGTACACCGCACGCGGATGGGACGGGTCAGGTATCTTTTCCCGGATTCAGGGGGGCTTCTATGGATTGCGACCGACCGCACGGGCATCTGGTCCTGGAATCCGTCCCGGGAAAAGTTCCGGCATTACGAGCATTCCCGCAATGTCAGGTCCTATTATGCGGACACACTGGCCATGGTCAGGGAGCATGACGGGCAGCTGTGGATCAAGATGAACAATTATGGCTTCGGATATTATGACAGGGACAATGACTCCATCGTGCCTCTGAACAATGTCAAGGAACAGAAGGACAGCCGCTTCATGAACGGAGTCGCCTGCTTTGAGGTCGACAGGACAGGCGTGGTGTGGCTCTCCACTGCCGACAGGGGGCTTGAGAGGGTCACGGTGATTACCCCGAGGCTCGATGTCATCGTGCCTCCGAGCCGTTCGGCAGACCCTCTGTCAGCGTCGGAAATAAGGGCCATCATGAGAGACAGGGACGGGAATGTGTGGGTGGCCAACAAAAGCAGCGAACTTTTCATATATTCTTCTGACATGTCTGTGTGCCGGCGCTTTCCGGGCTCGGAGATGTTCGGGAACATATACTCGATATTCCAGGACTCCTCGTCGAATGTATGGCTCGGGACCAAGGGAGACGGCCTGCTGAGGCTTTCTCCGGACAGCAGCGGAGGTTTCGGTGTGTCCCGATTCCGCCATGACGCGGCAGACCCCGCCTCATTAAGTTCCAACAGCATCTATTCCGTCGCGCAGGACAGGGAAGGCCGCATTTGGGTCGGCACATACGGTGACGGGCTGTGCATGCTCCCTTCTCCGGACGCCACAGGATTCTGCACTGCATACGAGGATTTTCCGGATTATCCTCTCGAATCAGGGGACAGGGTCAGATATGTCCACTGCATGGATGACGGCAGGATGCTTGTCGCCACGGTCGGGGGGCTGATATGGTTCTGGCCGCAGGACAATCCTGAACTCATAGAGTTCCACACTGTACGCAAGGTTCCGGGGGACAGCCGCTCGCTCGGGAACAATGACATCATCTATATATTTGACGACAATTCGGGAGGCACCTGGCTGTGTACTTTCGGCGGAGGGGCGGACAGAATCAGATTTGACGGAGATGATGTCAGCTTCGATGTCACCGGAGTCAACGAAGGGCTTTCCAGCAATATTGTCCTCTCCGGAGTATGCGCTGAGAACGGGGACATCTGGCTTGCATCGGAGACGGGCATTTCAAGGATATCGCAGGCAGACGGGAGAATCACCAATTTCTCCCAGTATGACGGAGTGGTGCCTGCGACTTTCAGCGAGGCGGCATGTGCTGTCACAGAAGACGGCTCTCTGCTCTTCGGTACCTACAATAATGTCTATATGGTGGATCCGGAGGACTTCGTGTACAAGAAGGAACCGGCGGACCTGACAATATCCGGCGTAAGCATCGACGGCAAGAGGGTCCCGGTTGCCGGTGAAATTGAAATCCCGCATGACTATTCGTTCTTCAGGATAGATTTCTCTGCGCTGAACTACAGGGTCCAGGAAAGGCTGAGCTATTCGTACAAGCTTGAGGGATATGACAAGAAATGGATATCGGGGCAGTCCAGCAGCGCCGTCTATTCCAGGATTCCACAGGGAAGATATGTGTTCAAGGTTTCGGCATCCCCGTCCCATGGGGAAGGAGATGATGCCGAGGTCGTCTCGGTGAATGTCCGGATCAGGCCTTCCGTGTGGACATGCACGGCCGCAAAGGTCATATATGCCGTCGTCTTCCTGCTTGTGTCATGGCTGCTCGCAAGAATGCTCTTGACCTCCATGAGGCTCAGGAATGACATGAAGCTGGAACAGAACCTCAATGAACTGAAGGCCCGCTTCTTCACCAATATATCACATGAGCTGCGTACCCCGCTGACCCTGATTCTCGGAGGAATAGATGACGTGCGCAAGAATATTCCTCCGGGAGACAAGTCGGAATACGGGGTCAACCTTGTCTGGAAGAATGCCCGGAGGATGATGACGCTCGTGGACCAGCTCCTGGACATAAGACGGGTAGTGAACGGCAAGATGAGGCTGAGGGTGACAGAGTTTGACATCGTGAAAATCTGCCGTTCCGTCTATGACGACTTCAAGGACATGGCGGCGGAGAGAAACATGGAGATGCTGCTGACGCATTCTGTGGATTCACTCATGGTCTGGGGTGATGCCGGCCGTCTTGAGGCTCTTGTCTACAATCTGATGTCCAATGCCTTCAAATATACTTCGGACGGTGGACGGATAGAACTTGCCCTGTATTACAGGGACGGTGAGAATGAATTCACGATAATGGTGAAAGACAATGGTATAGGAGTGCCGAAAGACAAGCATGCGGCCATATTCGAACAGTTCGTACAGGCTTCCGGTTCCACTTTCCGCGGCATGGCAAGCAGCGGGATAGGCCTGTCGTTCTGCAAGGAAATTGTCGAGATGCACGGCGGAAAGATTTGGGTCGAGAGCGTTGAAGGCAAGGGTTCGGAGTTCTTCGTGACATTGCCGGCGGACAGGGACCATTTCACAGAGGAGACCGCCGAAATCATAGAGGAAGACAAGGGGGCCGGAGATGCCGAGGAGTCATACGGACTCAGCAAGTACAGGCTCAGGCCGACATATCCGGCCGGCTCTCTCAAGGTCCTGGTCGTTGAGGACAATGCCGAACTAAAGGTGTACATATACAATTGCCTCATAAACCGGTATGAGGTCCGGGATGCCGCAAACGGGAAGGAGGCGCTTCAGATTATCGCAGACGGCTGGGTGCCGGACATGATTGTCACAGACCTGATGATGCCTGAAATGGACGGGATTGAACTCATAAACCGAATCAGGGGAGACTTCAATACCAGTCATATACCAATAATAATGATTACCGCGAGGCATGAGAATGACACACATCTGAAGGCCATGAAATACGGGGCCGACGGCTACATAGCCAAGCCTTTCACAATGGAGCTTCTGACGGCCAGGATGGAGAATCTTCTGGAGAGGCGCCGCGCCCTTGTCTCAAGGATGTCCGCCATGTCGGCAGCACAGGAAGAGGACAGTCATTCCCGGGAAGGAGCCGGGACCCGCAAGGTGGAGTTCTCTCCGGACGAGATTGTCATCACCGACAGGGACGGGGAACTGATCAAGAAAGTCATGAAATGGCTCGAGGATAATGTGTCGGACTCAGAAGTCACCGTCGACAATCTTGCCGGCTATGTCGGCATGGGCAGGACTTCCATGTACAACAAGCTCAAAGGACTCACCGGCAAGTCTCCGGTGGAGCTCATCCAGGAATTCCGCCTGGAAAAGGCCACATATTACCTCAGAAGCGGCCAGTATTCCGTATCCGAGACTTCATATAAGGTGGGCTTCTCTGATCCGGGATATTTCAGCCGGACATTCAAGAAAAAATACGGGATTTCCCCGGCTGATTATATCAAGGCGCACAGGCATTCGTCCGCGTCAGCCGGAGACAACCCGTCATGAGAATGCATTTGACATGAGTGTTATGCAAAAATCCAGATTCAACATGAGTATTATGAAGAAATTCCCGGCTGCTGTATTGTCCGCCGCGGCCTTCCTCTCCGTTGTCCTGCCTTCGGCTTCCGCATGCATGGGGGCTGCAGAAAAGGATTTCGGCTTCATAAGGGACATTGAGCCGTATTCCGTGAAGATGATGCTTTCGGAAATGGCCCGGAATCCGCAGGCCACATGGCTTGACGGGCGTCAGGGACAATTGAAATGGAACTACACCACCGGCCTGGAACTGCTTTCTTTCCTGGATGTGGCGGAGCGCTATGATCTCGGCTATGCCGAGGATTATGTCCGCGAGTGGGCCGATACCATGGCGACGGAGGAGGGCAAGGTATACAAATACAGGAAAGAGGCCTGCAATGTTGACCATATCTGTCCTGCACGCATATATTTCCGCCTTTACGAGGACACCGGAGACAAAAAATACAGAAGGGTGCTGCGCAATATACGCGGGCAGCTTGACGCCCAGCCGAGGACGGAGGACGGAATCTTCTGGCACAAGCAGATATATCCGCATCAGGTATGGCTCGACGGCCTTTACATGGCACAGCCTTTCTATGCGGAATACACGAAGAAATTTTCACCGAAGTCCGAAAGGGATTCCCTTTACCATGACATTGCCGGGCATTTCAAGGGAGCCGCGAAGCATACATACGACCCTGCCACCGGGCTGTTCCGCCATGCGTGGGACGAATCCCGCTCAATGTTCTGGGCTGATACTCTGACCGGACAGTCCGCCCATGCGTGGGGCAGGGCCTGCGGATGGTATGCGCTTGCCCTGACGGAGACCCTTGACTATTTCCCGGAGAAACATCCTGACAGGAATGAGCTCATCAGGCAGTTCCGTTATCTGATGGAGACTGTGAGGAAATATGCCGACCCGCAGACGGGAATGTGGTATCAGGTGCTCGACTCCCCGGGACGCGAAGGCAATTATCTGGAGGCCACGGCTTCCGCCATGTTCACTTACGCCGCACTCAAAGGTGTCCGCATGGGCTATCTTGACGGGGATGCATGGCGCGGATATTCGCGTGACACTTACCTGAAATTCATTGACACATTTGTCCGGGAAAACAGTGACGGTACCATCTCTCTGACATCCTGCTGCTCAGTGGCCGGACTCGGAGGCAAGCAGATGCGCAGCGGCACATACGAGTACTATCTGAGCGAGCCTGTCATAGACAATGACTGCAAGGGCGCAGGACCTTTCATCTGGGCGTCGCTTGAATATGAGGCGGCCTGCAATATCGACTTCAATTTCCTTGAAGACGGCCGCTATGTGGACAACGGAAAGCCTGTGGATGCGGACTTTGAACTCATTCCGGCCTTCGAAGGGGCCGAGGGCGGAGGTATAAATACTGCAGGAGGCCGCGGAGGCAAGGAATATGTCGTCACATCACTTGAGGATACGGACGAGGAGGGGACTCTCCGGCATGCCGTCAGGGCTGAGGGGCCGAGAATCGTGACATTTGCCGTGAGCGGGGACATTCATCTCAAGTCCACGCTCAAGATAGAGAACCCGTACATAACCATTCTCGGGCAGACTGCACCCGGGGAAGGCATCACCATCCGGGACCACGGAGTCTACATCGGGACGGACGAAGTCATAATCAGATATTTGAGATTCCGCATGGGTTCCGCCGCAAAAGATGAGAATGATGCGCTCGGGGCAAGGCACAACAAAAACATAATCATAGACCATTGCTCCATCAGCTGGGCAACGGACGAGAATGCTTCATTCTATGCCAACAGCAACTCCACCATCCAGTGGTGCATAATCTCCGAAGCCCTCAATTCTTCCGTGCACCACAAGGGCCAGCATGGATACGGAGGCATCTGGGGCGGACGCAATGTCACATTCCACCACAATGTCATTGCTCACAACAACAGCCGGAACCCAAGGTTCGACCATCCCGCAGTCTATGAAGGCAGCGACCTGCTGTTCAGGCGCGGAACCGTCGAGTTCGTCAACAACATAGTCTACAACTGGGGAATGAAGGCCATTTATGGAGGTGAGGAAGGTTGGTTCAATGTCACCGGCAATCTCTTCCGTCCTGGGCCGGGCACGAGAACCCTTGACGGGAAATATCTCCAGATATATACCTCGGAAAGTACATCCACGGTCCCGGGGGCTTTCCATATCAGGGACAATGTATACGATGTGTCGGCAGTCAGAGACGGAAATTATCTGGGAAAGAAGCCGGATGCGGACAAGATAGCCGGGAATGCCGCGGAATATGAGTCCGTGTCGGCTTCCGCCCCGTTCCCTTGCCGCGAGCCCGTGCATGCCGCTCCGATAATGGAAGAATACGGGAAAATACTGGAATCCGCCGGAGCTTCCCTCTTCCGAGACGCCACAGACACCCGCATCGTGCATGAAATCAGGACCGGAACGGTGACATTCTCCGGCTCCGTGACCGGAATACCCGGCATAATAGACTCAGAAAATGATATTGCAACAGAAATTTGATATGAAGAGATTTTTTGTAATCCTGTCTGCCGGCATCCTTGCGATGACCGCATGCCAGGAACATGAGCCCGAGACCGGAATGGTGATGTCCGCGCCGGAGAACATCAGATGCACGGGCAATACTGAGAATTCCCTTGCATTCTCATGGGATAAAGTCGAGGGTGCGGAACAGTATGCGGCGAGACTTGTCACGACAGAAGACGGAGAATCAGTCGAACTCAAGTACGAGACTTCAGAGTCTGTGATTTTCAGCGGACTGGAGTCGGGAGTGTCTTATACCTGCATGGTAAGGGCCATTGCCGGTATGGACTATTCACCGTTCGCTTCGTCCGAACCGGTGACGACAGGCGGCGGGCTCACTCCTGATCCCGATGTCCCTGAAGATGAAGGGCTGTATGCGGAGATGAAGATTCCTGTGGCTGAGGATGAGCATGGGGCTGCCCTTGCTTTCCCGGGGGCAGAAGGCGGCGGAATGTACACCACCGGCGGCCGGGGAGGCAGGATAATCCATGTTACCAACCTCAATGACAGCGGCACCGGTTCCCTGCGTGCTGCCGTCGAGGCAAGCGGGCCGAGGATTGTCGTGTTTGATGTGGCCGGCATCATAGAATTGTCCTCGAAGCTCAGGATCAGAAACGGCGACTTGACCATTGCCGGGCAGACGGCTCCGGGCGACGGCATCTGCATAAAGAATTATGCGACAGTGGTGGAGGCAGACAATGTCATCATCCGTTTCGTCAGATTCCGTCTCGGAGACCAGGGCGCGGATGCCGATGACGGCGAGGATGCAATATGGGGACGCCGCCAGAAGGACATAATCATTGACCATTGCTCGATGTCGTGGTCGATAGACGAGTGCGCCTCATTCTACGGCAATTCCAATTTCACGATGCAGTGGTGCATATTGACCGAGAGCCTCAGGCACTCCGTACACGGCAAGGGCAGCCATGGCTACGGCGGCATCTGGGGAGGGGAGAATGCTTCATTCCACCATAATCTGCTTGCCAACCACGACAGCCGCAACCCCCGGTTCGACCATCCTGAAATCTATGAGAATCCTTCCGACCCTGACAGGCGCGGCAATGTGGACTACCGCAACAATGCAGTCTACAACTGGGGCAGCAACAGTACATACGGGGGCGAAGGCGGGCATTTCAACATGGTCGGGAACTATTACAGACAGGGCCCGGCTTCGCGCGACCGTGCGTATTTCATCGATGCCAACGGAATCTATACCTCGAACGGCACGGATTACGGCTATCCATATCTCTACATGGACGGCAACCATTATGTCCAGTATCCTGACATGACTGCCGGGGACGGGGTATACTGGCATGACCACGGGACAAACATTCCTCCGGATGCTTCAAGGCTTCTTTCCTCCCTCCTTCCGATATCCGGCCCTGACGGCCAGACCGTCTATACTACGACACATTCTGCACAGGATGCCTTTGCGCTGATATGCGAAACCGGCGGGGCTTCCCTTGTCCGGGATGAGGTCGATGACAGGGCCTGCCTTGATGCACAGTCAGGCACGGCATCATATCCCGACGGCGGCAACGGCAGTGAAGGAGGAATAGTCGACACCCCTTCGGCAGTCGGCGGATGGCCTGAATATTCGGCCGACACGGAAAATGAGGCCAATGACAAGACCGACACCGACGGGGACGGAATCCCTGACTGGTTCGAAGAAAAGTTCGGACTTGACACGGAGTCGGATGATTCCAAGGCCATGACGGTTGATGTCAAGGGAAGGTATACCAACATTGAGATGTACCTTCATTATCTTGTGCGCGACATAGTGGCGTCACAGGCCGGGAACGGCATATACACGGCTCTCGATTGATTTTCTGACGATGTGCCGGCAGTAGCCGCGGGGCTCTTGCCGATATGTGTCGTTACCGTACACGGAAAAATTGCCGCAATGTTAAAAAATACAAGCATTGCGACAATTTTTCGCATATGGCATTGTCATAAATGGGTAATTTCGCATATCCGTTGCAGGCACAAGGCAGAAACAATAACCAAATAACAAATACTAACCAAAAAAGTTCTTTTATGAAGAATCTGAAATACAAGATTTCTCTGCTGGTTGCAGGGCTGCTCGCGACTTTGTCGCTGTCTGCCCAGGAACTCGGCGGTGTCGTAAAAGATTCCGACGGCCTTCCTCTTGTGGGCGTGTCGGTCTTTGTGGACGGCACAACTCTGGGAGTCTCGACTGACGCTGACGGACGCTATGTCATCAATGTCCCGGATGCAAAGGGAAAGACGCTTGTGTTCTCATGCATAGGAATGAGGACTCACAGTGTCACTGTCGGCAACTCATCCCGAATAGATGTCATTCTTGAGGAGGATGCCAATTTCCTTGAGGAGACGGTTGTCATCGGTTATGCCACGGTGAAGAGGAAAGACCTCATGGGTTCAGTATCTTCCGTTGACAGCAAGGCCTTGACAGCCATGCCTGTCACTTCGGTCAGCGAGGCCCTGTCCGGAAGGATGGCGGGTGTCCAGGTCACCACTACGGAAGGTGATCCGGACGCCGAGGTCAAAATCCGGGTCCGCGGTTCGGGCTCCATCACACAGGACAGCTCGCCTCTTTATATAGTGGACGGATTTCCTGTCGAGAGCATATCGGATATCCCGGCATCCGACATCCAGTCAATCGACGTGCTCAAGGATGCCTTCTCGACAGCCATCTATGGTTCCAGAGGAGCAAACGGAGTAGTGCTCGTGACTACCAAGGGAGGTACCAGCGGAAAGTTTTCAGTGAGCTATAATGCATACTGGGGCATGAAGAAAATGGCCAATGCCGATGCCATTCAGGTAAACAGTCCCTATGACTTTGTCCGCAACCAGTATGAACTCTCGATGATCAGGGGCTCATATGATGATGACTATGTGCCTTATTTCGGCTCGTATGACGACATTGACCTGTACCGGGATGTGCAGGGCAACGACTGGATCAGACAGGTGTTCGGAAATACCGGCACCAACTATAGCCATAATGTCTCAGTATCCGGAAGCACTGACAAGGTGCGCTGGACTGCCAGCTATTCGCATATCGGGGACAATGCCATCATGACAGGCTCCACCTACAGGAGGGACAACCTCAACTTCAAGGCCAACTTCAAGCCTATCAGACAGCTTGAGTTTGATGTGAATGCAAGGTACTCCAATACAAGGATAATGGGCTCGGGCTCCAATTCGATGAATGACGCGGGCTCTACTTCAGGAAACGGCCGTCTCAAGCATTCCGTGCAGTATACTCCGATACCTATTGCCGAGGGCGCAGCCTCCGGTTCCGACCTTGAGGAAGACTATGGTGACAATGCGCCTCCTCTCCAGTCAGTTGCCGACAATGACAACAAGCGCGTGCGCCGCAACTGGACGGTGAACGGCGCCGTCACATGGCACATCATCAAGAACCTCAACCTCAGGGTGGAGGCCGGACTGGACGACTATACCCAGGAGAACAACCGTTTCTACGGCCTCACAACTTATTATGTAGGCAATACCGCACAGTATCAGGACCATCCTGCGACAAGATACACTGACCAGTACAGGCAGACAATACGCAATACCAATACACTCAGCTACAATTTTGAAGAAGTGTTCAAGGATGACCGCCATCATCTCGACATCCTCCTCGGCCAGGAGTATATCGTGAAGAAATCCAACGAACTTACCGCGGTGGTGGAGAATTTCCCGGACTTCTTCACATCCGAGATGGCGTGGAACTTCATGTCTACCGGTACAGCCATATCCACGAACAATTACTATGACCAGAACGACAAGCTTCTCTCCTTCTTCGGCAGAGTCAACTATGTGTTTGATGACAGATATTCCGTATCGGCTACCATGAGGGCGGACGGTTCGTCCAAGTTCACCGCTGGCAACCAGTGGGGATATTTCCCGTCTGCAGCCGTATCGTGGACTGTTTCCAACGAGCCGTGGATGGAGAAAGCATCCGGCTGGCTGAGCAATCTCAAGCTTCGCTACAGCTACGGTACCGCCGGCAACAACAATATCCCGTCAGGAATGACAATGCTGAACTTCGCCTCATTCTCCACTTCCTGGATTTCTCAGAGCGACACATACTGGTCTACAGTCACTGACGGCGGTGACACCATCATGCCTAACGGCGAACTGACATGGGAGACGACAGTTTCCCACAATATAGGTCTCGACTTCTCATTCTTCAAGAGCAGGCTCAGCGGCTCGTTCGAACTTTACCACAATACCACCAACGACCTTTTGATTCAGTTTCCGACTGCCGGATCAGGATATGAGTTCCAGTACAGGAACATGGGTTCGGTTCAGAACAGGGGATTCGAGGTGTCTCTCAATGCAGTGCTGGTGGAGAGGGAGAATTTCGGACTTACCCTCGGGGCCAACCTCAGCATGAACGAGAACATGGTAACAAGTCTCGGAGGCCTTGACAGAATCGAGTCTGAGACCCAGTGGGCTTCCACCGAAATCGGCACTGACTATCTCGTGACGGTCGGCCAGCCTCTCGGCAATATCTACGGCTATGAGTCAGACGGAATGTATACGGTCGATGACTTCACATACAACGGGACAGAGTGGGTGCTCAATGATGATGTCGTGGACTGCTCGGCTGTCATCGGAGACCAGTATATGAGGCCCGGCGCCATGAAGCTCAAGGATCAGGACGGGGACGGTGAAGTCACCGTCGATGACAAGAAAATCATAGGCAACGCCACCCCCAAGGGGTTCGGAGGCATTTCCCTCACGGGTTATCTCTACGGATTCGACTTCTCCGCCAACTTCAACTATGTCTTCGGGAACGACATCTACAATGCCAACAAGATAGAGTTCACTTCCACGAGGAAATACCGCAACAGGAACCTAATGAAGACTGACGAGCAGAGGTGGACCAATATTGACTGGTCTACGGGTCAGATGATTACCGACCCTGAAGTCCTCCGCGACGTCAATGCCGGCGCGACTCTCTGGTCTCCGGCGGTGGGCAATGCAGTGCTTTCCGACTGGGCCGTCGAGGACGGGTCGTTCCTCAGGCTTTCTTCGGCTACCGTCGGTTATACGCTGCCGTCGCAGCTTACAATGAAGGCGAAGATTTCCAGACTGCGCTTCTATGTGACAGGAACAAATCTTTTCTGCCTCACACGGTATTCGGGATATGACCCTGAGGTCGACACCCGCCGTGCGACTCCTCTTACCCCGGGAGTAGACTATTCAGCCTATCCGAAGAGCATAGGATTCGTTGTAGGACTTAATCTTACCTTCTAAAAGACAGAGCTATGAACATTATAAAAAGAATATTGGCCGGAGCCGGAATCCTTGCCGGACTGTCGCTCGCATCCTGTGACCTTACGACAGAATCGCAGTCAACTTTTGCGGAGCCTTCTGTGTTCTCAGACCCGACTCTCACTGAATATCAGATATATTCGATATATGAGGTGTTCGGCCACACCAACTCGCACAGGGGCCGCTACCTTCCGTGGTACGGCTACAACACCGACATCGAATGGTATATCTCCAACACGATGGACGACAAGGCTGACATCGTGCGCTACAACATGATCAGCACCAATTCCCAGCTGAATGTCGCTGACGGACCGTACAATGAGCTGTTTGCCGGCATTGAGCGTGCCAATCTGACAATAGACGGAATCAGGGAGTACGGCGACCCTCAGTCCCGTCCCGAGATGGCAGCACTCCTCGGCGAGGCGCTCACGATGAGGGCCGTCCTCTATGCCGAGCTGCTGAAGGCTTACGGCGAAGTCCCTGCCCGTTTTGCTCCCGTAACCCCCGAGACAATCTATCTCAACAAGTCCGACAGGGATGACATATACAGGCAGCTTCTTGCCGACCTTGAAGAGGCTATCCCTTATCTTTCATACAATGTCTCCACCACAGACAGGGTAAGCCGTGCTTTTGCCGCAGGGATGTATGCCCGTCTGGCCCTTATGGCTTCCGGATATGCCCTCAGGCCTGACAAGGGGACTGTAGGAACCGGGAATGCCGGCACTGTGAGGCTTTCCGACGACCCTGAACTTTCCAAGGCAGCCCTTTATCCGAAGGCACTTGAATATCTGAAGGATGTGATCAGTGCCTCTGGCCTGGAGCTTGAGCCTGACTATGAGGCCCTTTGGAAGAGCGTGAACGAGATGGACCTGACCGGCGGACATGAAATCATCTGGGTGATACCGTTCAGCAATTCACGCGGACGCTGGAACTATACCTTTGCCATACGGAACAACGGCTACACCGATTATTCTCCTACCACATCCAACCGCGGGGGCCAGGCCGGTCCGGTGCCGTATGTATATTACTGGTATGGTGAGAATGACTCACGCCGCGACATCAGCTGCGTCAACTATGAATGGGAAGACCGCGGCAACGGCACCCTGCCTTATCCTGCAGGCATAGCCAACTGGTATTTCGGCAAATACCGCTTCGAATGGATGACGACCCATCCTTACGGAGGAGGGAATGATGACGGAGTCAAGCCTGTCTACATGCGTTTCGCCGACATCCTTCTCATGGCAGCCGAGATGGCCAACAGTTCCGGTGACGAGAACGGTTCCGTATCCCGGGACGAAAGCTATGCCAAGGAATGCCTGAGGACCGTGCTCAGAAGAGCTTACCGGGATCATGAGGCAGATGCCGACGCCATAGTCGACGCCCTTTCCGGAGAAGAGAATATTTTTGAAGAAATCAAGAAGCAGCGTGCCCTTGAATTTGTCGGGGAATTCCTCCGCAAGGCCGACCTCATCAGATGGAACTGCCTGAAGTCAAGTCTGGACGGGGCATCGGAAGAACTGGTGGCCATGAGAGGCAAGGGTACCGGTCCTGTGACAGGGTTCAATTATGCCGGCCTCGGCACATATCTCTGGTACCGCCACGGGACAGTGGACGGAATCCCTTCAATCGAGATGTACGGGATTCACAATGGGGAGACTGCCGCGACTGATGTCATCGCTCCGGAAGGCTCCGGCTGGGTGCCTTATACCAATTCGGACGGCGAGTCTTCAAGGTATTTCTACTATGAGAACGGCAAAGGCGCTTTCATAAGTTCAGACACCGGATTCGACAAGGCCGTTGACGGATTCTATGACGGCGAGACCAATCCTGATGCAAAGCAGTGGTGGCCGATACCGCAGACTACCATCACCAATGCCCAGGGCTCACTCTACAATGACTACGGTTATTAGCAGACAGAATAAAAAAGTTAATTATATGAAAAAGATATTCTCAATATTATCCCTCGGTCTTTCGGCACTCGCAGTCTCATTCCTTGCGGCCGGCTGCGTGGAAGAAGTGCCGGAAGTCATTGAGGAGCTGAATCTCTCCAATGTTCTCATGCCTAACAGTCCTTCTGCGACGGTCAGTACTGCTGACGGGCATACGGTCACATTCTCATGGACCAACTCCAATACTGCCACCCAGTACCTGATTGAAATCTATCAGTTTGAGACTGAATCAGCCCCGGCATCCGCAGATGCTGTGACAGAGGAGATGCTGGCGTCGATGACACCTCGGGAGGAGGTCGTGATGCCGGCAGAGAGCGGCAGCCGCACAAGCGCCGATGTTGTCCTTGAAAGGGAATACAGCTACTATGCACGCGTCTGCGGGCAGAACAGGGCCGAAGGTTCTTCCCAGGGCGATTCCAAGTGGGCGGTATTTCCGTATCCGATTGACACATATACCATAATGGACCCTCTCGCCAGTTTCACTCTGACGGACAGGACTTCCAGCTCCGTGTCAGTTGAATGGACCCTTGCCGAGGACGATGAGGACGGGATCAACCAGATCCGCGTGTCGCCGAATCCTGATGACGGGACATCGGCATTCAAGGCATATCCTGTGTCAGGAGGGACTACTTCTCTGGTAATTGACGGCCTGAAGGCATCTACCCGCTATACTGTTGCCGCACATTTCAATTCTGCGACAAGAGGCACCGTCTTCGCATGGACAAGGCCTTCTGCAGAAGGCGCAGTACAGGTTTCTGACACTGCAGCCTTCAAGCAGGCTCTCGTCGAGGCTGCCGACTGGGCTACCCCTCCTCTCAAGATTCAGGTCGCCTACAATGACGGCATACCATATGAGATGGGCCCGATGCATATTCTCGGACCTGTGGAAATCTACGGCGAGCAGACGGTCGAGGGGGCAAGTCCTGTCATCATCGGATATTTCAATATGCGCTCACCGGGCATCAGCTACACATATACAGACTATACCAACCCTGATGCCCCTGTTGAAAACACGGTCGATAATATTCTCGGGGCAACTTCGCTCCGTGCCGAGGCGCTCTCGTTCAGCGGCAATGCATACGAGCTCGGAAGGAATGTTACATTCGCCGAGAACTTCCCGGCAGAATCATTGGTCTCAGTCGAAATCATCAACTGCGAGATGTCCGGATATTCCAACGGAATGTTCTATGACAACAGCAAGACCGTCAATTTCGGCAAGATCAGATACGAATCGGTATATGTGTCCGACATCAGCGGCGACGGAGGCGACAATTTCGACATCCGTGCCGAGAATACAATCGGAAGCATCACAATGCGCAACAGCACTTTCACCGACGGAATGAGGACATTCATCCGCATCGACAAGGCGACTGTCAATTCATTGGTGTTCGAGAACAATACCGTTAACAATCTCGTCGGAATCGACAACGGCAACAACAAGGGCCTGTTCAATATCAGGGGAACTGTCGCAACATTCGAAATCAGCGACAATCTTTTCCTCAATCTGAACGGATGCCCGTCCAGGACAGTGATGTTCCCGACGCAGGCCACGGCATATCCGACACTTGTGTCCGGCAACTATTATTACAATCTTGCGGATACATTCTTCTATGACCCGGAAGCCCAGAGCTGTCCGTCATCGGATGAGTTCCCTCAGTCTGCAGCCATTGCCGGCGGCGGGGCAGTCCTCACCCAGGATCCTTGCTACAACAGCGAAAGAGGCATCTTCAATGTTACCAGTGCGGCAGTCCTTGCTGCCGAGGCCGGAGACCCGAGGTGGCTCACCGACTATGTTGAGCAGCCTGATCCGGACCTTGTGCCTGTAGAATACGGCTATACATGGGATCTTACAGACACTGACACATATTATGATGTCATCGACGAGTCTTGCGTGAGAGGAAACACGAGGTTCATCATCTCCTCCAATCCTATCAATGTTACTGGGGACGGCTTTGAATTTACGGCTGAACCGGCCTCATTTGAATATTCCGGAGTGCCGACCGACTGCGCAATGGCATTCCTTGTGGACGGGCCGGGTTCAGTGGTGCTTTCTTCTGTGGAGGACGGCTCTTCCAATGACCACATTACCGTGGCATACGGACCTGCGGACGGGTCTTCCGTTGAGGAAGTAGCGGGAGCTGTGTATGCAGGCGCGGTACGCACAAAGGTAGTGTTCCCGGATTTTGCGGAAGGCGAGCAGCATCTTGTGTACATCTACGCCTGCGGCCCTGTAATCCTGAGCGAACTTTCATGGACGGCCGATACCGAGACCGGCGGAACATCTCCTCTTGACACTCCTTCGAATGTGGCGCTTTCTGTACCTGAGGCCTCAGACGGCACTGTGACGCTTTTATGGGACGCCGTGGACAATGCAGCATCCTATATGATCAAATGGACCGGACCTGTACCGAGCCGGGAAGATTCACTTTCAGTGACGGAAAACAGTCATGAGTTCTCTGTGGCCGACCTTGCCACTGGCATATACAATTTCTCCGTGCGCGCCGACATTTCCGAGACAGACCTCTCTCATGAGTCTTCAGAATTGTCCGAGGCTGTGAAATTCATCAGGCGGGAAACTCTCTCGAATGTCTCCGCGACATCACCTACGACATGGGGACTTGAGGACTTCACTTTCATGCAGGAACTCATCGGTTCAGACCAGAATACCGACCCTGAGACTATCTGGGGAGATTCGTTCATCTACAATAACCTTGAGTATTATGCTGGAAATACAATCAGGTTCGCCAATTCGGACGGTCTTGTCTGCTTCCAGTATCCTGGCAGCAGCAACAATCCGCCAAACAGACGCTATCTGCGCTTCCTTGCCGGCGGCAGCGGTTCCGTTACAGTGACATTTGATGCCACAGCTTCAGGACGCAACCTGTATGTCCAGACGGCGGGAGTCTCCGGCCCTGCCCATGAAGCACCTAACACCGGTGAAGAAGGTGTTGGAAGAGGCACATTCACCGAAACGGTCACTGCAAATGCCGGCGATGAGATTATCCTTTGGACGGATGCATCGCTCAGGGTATTCGAAATCACCTGGACTCCTGACGGATATGACCCGGATGCGACAATCCCGTCAGACCCTGATGCCATTGAGGCCGCTACTGATATAATAGCAACATCCTTTACTCCGGATGTCTCCATGACAATAGCCGCTGCCGGCCAGAGCAATACCATCAACAAGGTCACATATACGGCCAAGAGCGACAAGGATATACTCTGGGACGGCGAGAGAATCAAGCTTCAGGGAGCCTCTGAAGTCGACGACGCGGGAATGCCGACCGGCAATGTCATCTCCTTCAAGATTACCCGTCCGGGCACAATAAAGCATTACATCCGTTCCGGCTCAAGCAGCGATCTTGAGAGACAGGTAAAGATAGACCTTGTGAAAAACGGTTCAGAGATACTGAACATCTATGATGAATTCGCCCCGGCTCCCGGATACAAGGACGGATCGGAAATCTCCACCGCAATCACCAGGGAGCATCTTGCAGGGACTTCTCAGACTGTAGTCGTGAACATATATGCGCCGACCAACAGCGTGAATGTCTACTGGCTGGAATATATACCGGATACACTATGAAAAACTCACCGGCCTTGACGGCCAAATGAAAGGGGCGGGTCAAAAGTCTGACTCGCCCTTTTTTTATTCGTACTTCTGATGGAGTCCGGTTCCAAATTTTCAATTTGTTATGCCCTGCTGACCTTGACCACATTGCGTGTCATGCGTATCTTGGAGATGACCTTGTCCAGCTCCAGATTGCTTGTGACGGAGAGCTTGACTGAGATTTCGTATGTGCCGTGACGGTTGTCTTCGTTCACATTGAAGGCTCTGACTGACGCCTTGAAAATGTTGATGTTGTCAATTATTTCGTTGATGACAGACGGCTCTCTCGCGGCGGTCACTTTCAGTGTCACCTGGAAACTCGATGTGCTCGGAGTGTCGCTCCAGCACACTTTCTTGATTCTGTACGGATACATTTCGATGAGCCTTGCGGCGTTAGGGCAGGAGATGCGGTGTATCTTGATGCCGTCCTTGATGGAAACGAATCCGAACACGTCATCTCCGTAGACAGGGTTGCAGCACTTTGCCATCTTGTAGGCAAGGTTCTTCAGGTTCTTGGCGTCGATTACATGTATGTCGTCAGAGGAAACTTTCTGTGCATCCTTTCTTTTGGATGCCTGTGCATTGTCCTGCTGGCTGCCGCTCTCCTGCTGCCTTTCTCCCTGTGCCGAAGGTGTCTGGGCCTGTCCTCCTGCCCCCTGCCCTCCGGAAGCCTGCACGACGGCCTCCGTTATTATGTCCTTCATGTCGGCGATGTCGACTGTCCCTTCTCCGACGGCAGCATAGAAGGAATTTACGGTCTTGAACTGCAGCTTCTTCATTATGGCGGCGAGGATGTCGTCGGTCAGCTCCATCTTCCAGTTCTTGAGCCTTCGGCCGAGGAGCTCCTTGCCTTCCGCGGCTTTCTGGAATTCCGATTCGCTGAGCTTCTGCCGTATTTTAGTACGCGCTTTTGAAGTGACGACAAAATTGAGCCAGTCCTGTGACGGCTTCTGGTTCTTGCCGCTCATTATTTCCACTATGTCACCGGTCTTGAGCTGTTCCTTGATGGGAACCGCCTTGCCGTTGACTTTCCCTCCGGTGCATTTTATCCCGAGATTGGAATGGATGTCAAAGGCGAAGTCAAGGACCGTGGACCCGGCCGGAAGTTTCCGCAGTTCTCCGGTAGGGGTGAACACGAAGATTTCCCCGGACGGAGGTTCCGGCAGTTCATCATGGTAATAGGGATTCTCCTTGCCGTTGTCCGGATGTTCAAGGATGTTGCGGACGGACACGAGCCATTTGTCCAGAGTGGCCTCATGCTTGATGCCCTTGTAAGACCAGTGGGATGCAAGCCCGTTCTCGGCCATGTCATCCATTCTCTTTGTCCTTATCTGGACCTCAAGGAAGACATTGTCTTTGTTCTTCACCGTGATGTGAAGGGATTCGTAGCCGTTCGGCTTGGGGTTTGAAAGCCAGTCACGGAGCCTGTTGATGTCGGGCTCGTATTCCTCGGTCACATACGAGTATACTTTCCAGCAGAGTGCAAGTTCGGTCTCCCTGTCTGTATCGCTGTCTATGATGAACCTTATGGCGAACACATCGTACACCCCCTCGAACGGAACTTTCTGCTTCTGCATCTTCTTCCATATCGAGAAGGCTGTCTTGGTCCTGATTTTCAGCTTGTACACTATGCCTGCGTCCGAAAGTTTCTTCTCAAGCGGCCTGATGAACTCCGTCATCAGTTTCTGCCGGTCTTTTTCGGTGGCTTTCAGCTTGTTGGTTATGGCCCTGTACTGTTCGGGCTCCGCATAGCGGAAATAGATGTCCTCCATCTCGCTCTTCATGTTGTAGAGTCCGAGCTGATGGGCGAGGGGAATGTACAGCATAAGTGTCTCGAGAATCTTCCTTTCCCTGGAAAGTTTCGGGAAGATGTCAAGCGAGCGCATCACCTCCAGCCGGTCGGCAAGCTTCAGCACTGTGACGCGCGGGTCCCGGGAGTACGAGACAATCAGTTTCTTGTAGTTGTCAGCCTCAAGTTTCGTGTCCTTCGGCTTGATGGAGGAAATCTTGTTCAGCCCGTCGACGATTGTCAGCAGGTCATTGCCGAAGATGGCGATGATTTCCTTTGGTCCGGGGACAGTCTCCCTGAGTCCGGTTTCCTTCATGCTCTTTGCAAGGAAATCAACGGGGTCGTGCACATCCTGGAATCTCATCGCCTCATGGATGAACACGGCTGCGATGCATTCTGCCGGGAGGCCTATCTCGTCCGCGGCAATCTTTGCGACATTGGCGGGATGCCCGATGAATGGCTTGCCGTTGCCTCTGGTATGTCCTTCAAGGGAATGGCAGGCAATGGCATATGCATATCTGACAAGCTCCTTTCCGCTGTCATTTAAATTCGGGAACAATGTGTCTGTAATCTCCATGTCTTTATGGCTCAAGTCCGTTTTGATACTGTCGGATTCCCGGGATTGTGCCGGCGAATTCATGACAATTTCCCAAAGTTAGTGAAAAACAATTATTCTTTCCAGACTTTCAGATATTCTTTCAGCGCCCACATCTCGTCCCTGTATTTTGCGGCAGAGAGGAAATCCAGGGCAGCAGCGGCCTTCTGCATGTTCTTTTTGGCCTGTTCGGCAGCCTTTTCCACCTGTTCCCTCGACATGGCGCGTATGACGGGGTCCTGGAGCACGGCGGCGAGGTCCGCCTCTATGTATCCGTCCCTGTATGCCGAGTTGGTGTCGCGTACGGAATCGTGTCCGAGTCCCACGGATACGGTGCCTCTGCCGAGGTCGCTCGGGTCGGGGATATAATGAGGGTCATCGTATGAATTCGCGGCAGAGACTTTTCCTGAGACAGTGTTGGACAGGCGTGGATTCTTCCTCTTTCCGGAAGATCCGTATCCGGTCCGTGCGTCTTCGGCCGCCAGTCCGGTGCCGTCCGGAGTGCCGTCGGCTGCATATCCTGCGGCAAGGGCATTTTTCTTTATGCCGACCTGGGTCGGCGTAATGTTGTGTTTCTTGTTGTATTCCATCTGCTTTGCCCTGCGGCGGTCTGTCTCGTAGATTGTTTCCTGCATCGACTGCGTGATGGTGTCGGCATACATTATGACGAGACCGTTGACATTCCTCGCCGCACGGCCGGCAGTCTGTGTCAGTGATCTCCCTGACCTCAGGAATCCTTCCTTGTCGGCGTCAAGAATTGCCACAAGCGACACTGTCGGGATGTCAAGCCCTTCCCTGAGCAGGTTGACCCCGACGAGCACATCGAAGAGCCCGTTCTTGAAGTCTTCGATGATTTCTACTCTTTCAAGCGTGTCCACATCCGAATGGATGTAGCGGCAGCGCACGCC
>JADIMJ010000119.1 GCA_017694835.1 Candidatus Cryptobacteroides gallistercoris | reverse complement strand
CCATCATCGATATCCTGTTGCAGTATTCCGCCTCGTCCATATAATGTGTCGTCACAAAAGCCGTGATGCCTTCATCCACGGCTTCATATATCAGTTCCCAGAACTGCCTGCGTGCGGCCGGGTCGACACCTCCCGTCGGCTCATCAAGGAACACGATCTCAGGCCTGTGTATGATTGAGACGGAAAAGGCAAGCTTCTGTTTCCAGCCCTGCGGAAGCTCCCCTACCTTGGAATCCTTCTCCTGTACCAGAGCCAGCCTTTCAAGCAGATTGCCGATGCGTGCATCGGCCTCTGCGCGCGGCACCCCGTATATCCCTGCGAAAAGCTGCATGTTGTCATATACCGTCAGGTCCCCATACAGGGCAAATTTCTGGCTCATGTAGCCTATGCGCTTCTTTATCATCTCGGACTGCGTCCAGATGTTGAAGCCAGCGACCTGTCCTGTCCCTGATGTAGGGAAACTGAGGCCTGTGAGCATTTTCATGGCCGTTGTCTTTCCGGCCCCGTTGGCGCCGAGGAAGCCGAAAATCTCTCCTTTCCTGACATCGAAAGTTATGTCATCCACGGCCGTGAAGTCCCCGAACTTCTTCGTCAGGTGATCCACCTCTATCACATTGCGGGGATCGCGCACGGCATGCTCATGCAGGTCCCTGTGCCGGCCTCCATGAGTCATCCTGTACAGCAAGTCTCCTCCCTTTCCCATCATTTGTCCTCCAGATTCATGTAACAGTCCTCAAGGGATGCCCGGATTTCCTTGACCTCGACATTCCTGTGGCCGGAGCATGACGCCAGCTGCGCTGCAAGAAGTGCCGCATCGGCATGAGACCCGGCCCTGAGGGTGAAATGATGCGTATCCCCGAATGTATAGCATTTTTCCACATCAGGGACAGCCCTCAGGTCCTGCAGCAGGCGGAACATTTCATCCGAGCGTGCGGCAAACAGTCTTTTGCCGAATCCCGATATGATATCCGAAGGCGAGTCCACGGTAAGGAAACGCCCCGATTTCATCATTGCCACCCTGTCGCATCTGTTCGCTTCGTCCATATATGCCGTCGACACCACTATCGTCATCCCCGACTCCTTCAGTTCCGAAAGATTCTCCCAAAGCTCGCGCCTTGACGACGGGTCAACCCCTGTCGTCGGCTCGTCCAGGAACAGGACGGCCGGAGAATGTATCAGGGAGCAGCACAGGGCGAGCTTCTGCTTCATTCCTCCCGAAAGCTTGCCGGCCTTGCGCTTCTCGAACGGCTTGAGTCTCCCGTAGATGTTTTCGATGAGCGCATAGTTGCTCTCAATGTCCTGGCCGAAGGCGGAAGCAAAGAATTCAAGATTTTCCCTTACCGACAAATCGGAATAAAGAGAAAATTTCCCAGGCATATAGCCGAGCAGAGTCCTGATTTTCCTGTAGTCGCGCACGATGTCCAGACCCTCGAGGGTGGCGCTTCCCCCGTCGGGCAGCACCAGGGTCGCAAGCAGTCTGAACAGGGTTGTCTTCCCTGCCCCGTCCGGGCCTATGATTCCGAACAGCTCGCCCTTGCGGATGCGGACTTCCCCCTGAAGATCGACTGCAGGAGGCAAATCCTTCCTGTAGCTCTTCTTCAGTCCGTGAATCACTATGGAGTCCGTTCCGTTCATCTTGCTTTCATGTAATGTTCCGGTTCATTGAGACAACGCCGGAATCAGAATATGACACCGCCGTACATGCCCAGCTTTATCAGGCCGTCATTGTCGACCGCAATCTTGACCGCATAGACAAGATTCTTTCTCTCGTCATCAGTCTGGATATTCTTTGGGGTGAACTCGCTCTGTGACGCAATCCATGTCACTGTCCCGGGATATTCCCGCACATGGTCTCCTCCGTAGTCCGAGAAGACGCGCACTTCCTGACCCAAGGTTATTCCCGCAAGCTGTGCGGAAGTGACATAAGCCCTGAGGTAGACACGGCCAAGGTCGGCCACCTTGAACAGAGGCCGCCCGGCTGAAGCGAATTCCCCCTCCTCGGCATATTTCGTGAGCACTGTCCCCGACACAGGAGACACAATGCGGCACTTTGAAAGCCTGTCATCAATCTGTGCAATCTGCATATCTATGCTTGAACTCTGGGCATCAATGCTTGAAACAGAATTGTTCAAAGCTTTTTCCTGAGCTGCAATCTGCGCCTTCAGCTGGGAAATTCCGGAATTCAGGTCATCCATCTGCTTCTGTGTCGCAGCCCCGTCCGCAAGCAGGCTTGCCACGCGCTCCCGTTCAGTTTCCATTGACCGCAGCCGCTCTTTGAGGGCCAGTATCTGGCTGGCCACATCCGGCCTGCTGCTCAATACCGACTCCGAACTTTTCGCAAGCTGCATTCTGGTCAGATACAGCTGGACGGTGTCAATGCACCCGATTATTGCTCCTGCCGTCACAGAATCCCCCTCTTCCGCATCGAAGGACAGAATCCTGCCGTTGGCTTCGGCCGACACAGTCACCTCCGTCGACTCAAAATATCCTTCGGCGTCATATCCGCCCATCTTGTCATTGCATGCTGCCAAAGAT
>JADIMJ010000118.1 GCA_017694835.1 Candidatus Cryptobacteroides gallistercoris | reverse complement strand
TGAGCCGTCTTCCTTCAGCACTTTTCGTAGTGGACGTACAGAAAGAGATGAATGCCGTCAAAGAGGCCAACCGTCTCAATATCCCGGTAATCGCCATGGTTGATACTTGTTGCGACCCTACTCCGATTGATTATGTGATTCCGGCAAACGACGATGGCGCAAAGTCCATTGCTCTCATAATGGATGTAGTGTGCGGTGCCATCGCAGAGGGATTGAACGAAAGGAAGCTTGAGAAGGAAAAGGAAGCTCCGGAACAGACTGAGGAGAAAGCTCCTGCAGGGAAAAAACTCCGTGCCCGCAAAGGCGCAGTGAAAGCTGAGGCCGCAGCTCCGGCAGAAGCTGCTGCACCTGTAGCCGAGCCCGCTCCTGCTGCTGAAACAGTAGCCGAAGCTCCTGCCGAGGCTGCCGCAGAGACAAAGGCCGAATAACAGGCCGGATGCGTTTTTGAAAGTATTAACAATCTAATTTCGGAAAAAATGGAAATCAAAGCAGCTGACGTGATGAAATTGCGTCAAATGACCGGTGCCGGCATGATGGACTGCAAGAAAGCTCTTGTTGAGGCAGGCGGAGACTATGCCAGGGCTCAGGAGATAATCCGTGAGAAAGGCAAGCTCGTTGCTGCCAAGAGGGCTGACAGGGAGACTTCAGAGGGTGCCGTCATCGCAGAGGTCAACGGAAACAAGGCTATCCTCGTTGCCCTCGGATGCGAGACAGATTTCGTGGCCAAGAATGCCGAGTTCCAGTCTGTGGCCCAGGCTATCGCCGATGCCGCAATGGCCGCATTCCCTGAGGATGCAGAGGCTCTCAAGTCATGCACTCTCGCTGACGGACAGACTGTCGAGGCAGCTGTCACACAGCAGACCGGCAAGACAGGAGAAAAGCACTCTCTTGCCTACTATGCAAGGCTTGAGGCTCCATACATATCGTCTTATATCCACAAGATCAACGGCAAGCTCGGAGCAATCGTCGCCTTCAACAAGGAAGTTCCTGCCGAGGTGGGCAAAGGCATCGCAATGCAGGTTGCATCAATGAATCCTGTCGCAGTCAACAAAGAGGCTGTTCCGCAGGAAGTCATTGACAGGGAGCTTACTGTAGCGGTAGAGAAGACCAGGGAAGAGCTCGTGAAGAAGGCTGTGAACTCCGCCCTTGAAAAAGCAGGCATCAACCCTGCCCATGTCGACAGCGAGGACCACATCGAGTCCAACACCGCCAAGGGATGGCTTACTCCTGAGCAGGCTGACAAGGCCCGTGAGATTATCAAGACTGTCTCCGCCGAGAAAGCCGCCAACCTTCAGGAAGCCATGGTCAACAACATTGCAAACGGCCGTCTGAACAAATTCTTCAAGGAAAATACCCTTGAGGAGCAGGAGTATCAGATGGGCGACGGCAAGACTTCAGTGAAGGCTTTCCTCGCAAGTGTGGACAAGGACGCAAAGGTAGTTGCATTCAAGAGATTCTCACTCAACGACTAACAATTATCTTCATAATTTTTCTGAAAGGCCGGCCCGGATATCGCAAGATTCCGGTCCGGTTTTTCTTTTGGGGATTTCTGTCATTCTGTTTGTGAAATTTCTTATCTTTACAAAGATTGACTGATGCCATTGAAATATGAACAAGACATTTTTATCTGCGTTGACGGCGGTGCTGCCCATGCTCCTTGTGCCGGTGGTTTTGTATTCAACAGAGAGTAATTCCCTCCGGCTGGACATGGAAGGCGGTGTTGTTGCGGGCTGGGGAAGTACGGACGTGAGATATCCCGAAGAATTGTCCCGGAGTGGTGTCTCCGGGCAGCATGAATCTGATTTTTCATTGGATGATGCTTTTTCATTGGATAAGGAGATTTCCCTGAAGGCATGGAGAGGGGAGTCTGTCTCCGCCCAGATAGTTGTTGTCACAGGTGCGGAAGGCGCTCTGGATTCCCTGCATGCGGAAGTGCAGGATTTTCCATGCGGGGTCCGCACAGGATTTGTCGGTTATGTGATGACGGACGAACTCAACAGGGACGGCAGCGGGGGATGCGGCTACAGGCGCAATGCCGATTTTGACTCCTCATATGTCGCCGATCCTATCGACCATCTGACGGAGGCAAAGGCGGTGGCGGAGAATTCTGTCCAGCCGCTGTGGCTTACTGTGGATGTCCCGAGGGATATCCCCGCAGGAAAATATGACGGTCTGGTGAGGATATGCGACGGCAGCAGGGAGCTCTCATCACTGAGGCTCACACTGGAAGTCAGCGGCAGGACACTTCCCGAGGAGAATGATTTTCATCTGGACCTGTGGCAGAATCCGTATGCTGTGGCAAGATATTATGGCGTCGGGCCTTTCAGCGAGGCGCATTTTGACATGATGCGCCCGATAATGCAACTGTATGCGGATGCCGGCGGCAAGGTGATTACTGCATCGATAACCCACAAGCCATGGGACGGCCAGACATACGACCCGTTCGAGAGTATGGTGACATGGATGCGGAAGGCGGACGGGACATGGCTGTTCGACTATACCGTGTTTGACATGTGGGTTGAATTCATGATGTCGCTCGGGGTGGACAGTCAGATCAACTGCTATTCCATGATACCGTGGAGGCTGTCGTTCCAGTACTTTGACCAGGCAAGCAATTCTCTGAAATTCCTGGACACAGTCCCGGGAGAGGCTGAATATGAAGAATTCTGGACGCGGATGCTCAAGTCGTTTGCGGCACATCTCAGGGAGAAGGGTTGGTTTGATATCACGATGATTGCCATGGACGAGCGGCCGATGGACAGGATGCTCGCCGCCGTGGAAGTCATCAAGAACGCTGACCCGGACTTCAGGATAGCCTTTGAGGGCAATTGCCACGAGGAACTGCTGGATGCGCTGGACTATTATTGCATACCTATATGGGACAATTATCCCGAGGGTGCGGTCGAGAAGCGGCGGGAGGAAGGGAAAATAACCGCATGGTACACATGCTGTACGGAATCATGGCCCAATACATTCACATTCAGTTATCCTGCTGAAGCGGAGTGGATTGGGTGGTATGTGGCCGCAAACGGTCTGGACGGCTATTTGCGCTGGGCGTTCAACAGCTGGCCAGAAGATCCGATGCGCGACAGCCGTTTCACTGCTTGGGCTGCAGGCGACACCTATCTTGTATATCCTGGCGGCCTTTCATCGATAAGATTCGAAAGACTCAAGGCAGGCATTACCGCATACAGGAAAATCATGGCCTTGCGTGAAGAATTCACCAGGACAGGGAACCGGTCAGGCCTGGCAAGACTCGAAAAGGCCCTTTCTCTGTTCAGGCTGCCTGATGCCGATGCCGTAAGGCAACATGTGCTTGACAAGGACATGCCGGATTTCGCCGCGGATGCTGTCAATGCCGCCAAGAAGATGCTTGAAAGATATTGAGTTGACAGAAGCGTATACAAATCATAGAACAACAGAAAAATATCATGGTTATGAAAAATGGTTTTTCACTCACGGCAGCTGCTTCTTTTCTTGCTATAGCTGCCGTACTGTCGGCCTCAGCCGTTTCCTGCCAGTCTTCCGGCAATCAGAATGATGCCGCTGAGCCATTGGCTGAACATGTGATTTTCATCGGACTCGACGGATGGGGCGCCTACAGTCTGCCTCAGGCGGACATGCCCAATGTCAAGTCCCTGATGGACAAAGGTGCCTATACTCTTGAGAAGAGGACGG
>JADIMJ010000117.1 GCA_017694835.1 Candidatus Cryptobacteroides gallistercoris | reverse complement strand
ATAGTCCCGCTGCAAATCAGGAATGACTATCCGCCTGTTGCCTGAAAAAAGTTCTGCAAGCGTATAGGTCTTACCTGTGATAAAATTTATCTTATTCTTTTCCATAATCCTCCATGAATTCCTTATAATATTCTTTGAATTCGTCCAATGTCTGAAATTTGTTCTTCGCAATATCCTCCCCTGTCCAGGTGGAATTTGCAAACTTATATATCGTATGCAACAGATGCCGACTCTTGAAGAAAGCCTTTACTTCTTTATCCTTGTCATCCTTCGGTTTTTTGAAGAACATTGCTTTTTTTTCATCAAACGGACTGTCATTGAATGAACTGTTGTCATCCTTATATAACAACACCAGATTTCCTATAGAATGCTCGCTTGCCTCTACATTATTCCACCGGCAGGAATCTCTGCTGATATATGACTTGTCGGATATTTTCGATTTATCAAGATTTTCATCTTTACCATTTTTATAAACTTCAATACCGTCTCCCTGCCTTTCTATGTGATACACTTTTGACTTGGGGTAGATATGCTCAAGAGATCGTCCTCTTCTGTCATTGTCCCAGATTGAAAAATCGAATTTCCTGCCGCTTCCGTCTTCCTGACTGTTATCCTCATCAATGTTCAGACGGAGCAAAAGGCGGAAAGCCTCTTCTTTATTGTTATTGTATAAGCCGTTGTCTGCAAGAAGCCTGTACAGGTCATCATACTTCTCTTTTATGATATCTTTATTGTCAGATTCAGTAATTTTTTTATGATTCAATCCCAGAAAAGCAAGTTTGTAGTACCTGTCCAGCTCATTATGTTTCCGGGCTTTGTCATAAAAACACATTGAATTTCCGAAATACCATCTGATGAAACTAATCCTATCATCAGGTCCTGATATTCTTAGAATTGCTCCTATCCTATTAAATGACTGAGGGTCATTAAATGCATCTGCAAAACGCTTCTGAAGCCTGCGCAGGCCATCAAAGACCTTTTTTGCCTCAATCGGCTTCTGTTCCGACAAGAATGACTGCTTGAAATTTTCAAATGAGACTGACTGTTTCGGATTCATATAAGTGGACACAAGCAACCCCATCACATTATCGACTTTAAAGAACCGCTTTACATCATCTCTGTTCCACCATTGCAGCCATTTGTCCCATTCTCTTGCATATCGGCTACGGAGCATATTACTGTCCCATTCTGCCATGAACATTTCATTATCGGTGATATCTGCTGATTTCGTATCATTCAGAGATGCCAGACGCAGGAGTTCTGCCTTCACGAGTTCTTCGGCTTTCATCACCGCCTTGTTCCCGTTCATCATAGTGAAGACTTTTGTGGCTTTCTCCTCCGGAATGTCAATATACAGAAACTTCACATTATCCAGAACATATTCGCAGAATGTGTCTCTGTCTGAAATCTTCCCTAGTCCTTCACGGCCATTGATTAAACGGAGTGTCTTCTTGAAAAAATATATATCTTGATATTCTTCATTGACATCTTCGCTGAAATCATCCAAAAGGACATCACTTGTCAGATATTCCTTTGATTTTTCACGGATTTCATAACGGAGTCCGAACTGTCCTCGATAGCCAAGCGATTTCAACAGCAGATAAAAGAATGTTGTCCGCTGCTGTCCGTCTATAAGAATAATTTCATTTTGCAGTTCCGAGACAGTGACACCCTGAATGAAAACTTCGGCATGGGCATTATAGCCTGCTGTCAGCGAATCAATCATATATGAGACTGAATCCTTGGCTCCTCCGCCCTTGATTTTCCCCCATACATATCCTCTCTGATAATAAGGAATTACGAATGTTTTCTTTTTTTCAAGATATTCTCTCAGTGTGATAGTCGCATTCATGAACAAATCATCATATCTGATCTACAGCGAAAAATAATATTCCTTCAGCCTCTTAGCTATGAGTTTCCTGCGCCGGGTCAGAAAATCGTGGTAATCGTCCGCGGTCATAGAGACAATGCCGGCAGGGAGGCAGCAGTCTTCGGAGAGATTGGCTTCCAGGGCGCTGATGTCGGTGATGCCACCGTATCTGGTAGGACCGCCGTTGCACTGGACATCCCTCACATAGCCGAGATATTCACTCGGGGACTTCTTTCCGATGTTTATGTTGATTTCTGTCTGGGTATAGATATAATTGGCGACCTGATTGTATTCGGCGCGCGACATGCCGCGGGACTTCAGATACTCCCGGGGGAAAATATGGTGGACATCCCCCTTCTGCTCAATCATGTTGCGTACAGTGATTGCCGTCGAGAGGAATCCTTTCCTGTTCTGATAGCATTGGGAAGCCAGGAAGACATTGAACACAGGACTGCTGGCGACCGAGGTGTTCAGCTGCTGTATGGCGCCGAAATTCCAATATGCGTCGGACAGTTCGGCGGCCTCGACTTCTGCAAGATATTGGCCGAAATCCGGATATTTGTCAATCTGCTTGACATCATAGTCAAAATTGCCTTCCGGAGAAGAACTGTAGCGTCCGCGCAGTATTGAATACACGAACCACCGGCGGACATATTTCTCTATGAGTTCCGGCCTGTAGCCCTTTTCCCTCAGCTTGAGAAAGAGTATGTAGGCGAAATTCAAGGTATTCTGCGACCTGATGAGTCTGGTGTGGCAGAAGCCGGCAGAACGGATTATCATGACGAAGCGCTTGAAGTTAGTCTCATTGATGAATGAGCAGACTCCGGCGGCGAGTCTCCGGTAAGTGTCAGCCTTGATGGATTCTTCATAGTTTCTCGTCTCGAAGTTTCGTCCGGACAGCAGGCTCACGAGGTCTGCCATCTTGCCCCTGCTGAATTTAGAGGTGAAGGCCACCCTGAGGACATCCACATACGACGGGTCGTAGATGTCGTCGTTTTCATTGCGCAGCCAGTCCACCTGCGGACGGTACGGAGATTCCGCGAATTCCCTGTCATTTTCCATCAGGACGGAATAGAATTCGGGACGGACTGCCAGTTCGCTGAAATGGTCGATGCATTTTCGGAGAAGATTGCCCCCGTAATTCTCGTTCGCCGCAATGGTCGACATCACGAAATCGGCCTGATTCAGCGGCACTCCCTTGCTGTTGATGCGGATAAAAATCTCCGTGACCCTCTCAATGTCAAGCTCCCCGGACAGCTCTATCACGCCTATTTGTCTGTTGGCCACGCTCTTCAGGTTTTCAATCGACTCCTCAATCACATCTTCGTCCACCGAAGGGTTCATTGCGAGATATTCTTTTCTCGCCGTGCTCGCCTTGACGGAGCCGTTGAGAAGAGGTGCGATGTCCTTTATCCATACCGGATCCTTGGATATGGCGGCATTGAATGTGGCGAACTTATGCTCCAGCGGATTGTAGGCGACCTGAATCCGGACATCCGCATAGTCGATGTTCTTCACCGTCTCCCCGAGTATTGCCGCCCTCAGGGCTGTTATGCGCTGCTGCCCGTCAATCAGTATTTTCTTCCCTGCCGACGAGTTGCCGTCCTTCAGTTTCACATCAGGGCTCTGCCATGTGATGATATATCCTATGGGGTATCCGTTGTACAGGCTGTCAATCAGTTCAGTGACCTTGTCAGGCTCCCATACGAACGGACGCTGAATCTCCGGGATGGCTATTTCCTTTGTCTGCACCATGCTGAGCAGATTTGAAACCAGATACTGGTTCACCGCATAATTCTGACTTATCATGAATAGAAAATTTTGTCTACAAATTTAATTGTTTTTCTATTCTTCAGGTCAAAATCCGTAATTTTGTCCGAAACATCATTCTATGGACAGACTGGAAAAGATTGTGGAGTTCTGCCGGACAATCGACCGGGAGAAATTCATTCAAAGAAAGACATACCTGACCGACGGAGAACGGCTGGAGAATGACGCGGAGCATGCATGGCATCTGGCGGTGATGGCCCTGCTCCTCGGAGAATATTCAAATGCGGAAATCGACCTTCTCCGCGTGGTGAGCATGGTGCTGATACACGACCTCGTGGAAATCTATGCAGGCGACACCTTCGCCTATGACAAAGCGGGAATGAAGACGCAGAAGGCAAGGGAATCGGCAGCTGCCGACAGGCTGTTCCCGATGCTGCCCGATGACCTCGCCTCCCGCTTCCGGGGGCTTTGGGATGAATTCGAGTCGGAAGAAACTGCCGAGGCGAAATTTGCCCATACGCTTGACAATTTCCAGCCGATGATGCTGCAGGCAGCCACAGACGGGAGGGCATGGAGAGAAGGCGGCCGCAGACTCAGCGAGGTCCTCAGAAGGAATGCCCGCACAGCAGAGGGTTCCAAGACACTCTGGAACTATGCTGAAGAGCATTTCATCAGGCCTCAGATAGAAAAGGGACATCTGAAGGACGACATCGGATGACTGGCCGCACCGCTCATCCGCAGCTCAGGCCACCTGCAGTTCCGGTCATTGAAGACCCGGTCATTGAAGCCCTTCTGCAGCGTCCCTTATAATTTTCAGGGTAGACGCATCGGAGGAATACACGGAATAGAATCCCTGTGGCTCCTGTGCGGGGTCGCCGCAGTAGTCGTCGCCCGGCTTCCACCACAGCTTGTCCGCAGACTGGTCAGCAGTACCGCCCCATGCCCAGAAATTGGCTCCCGCAATCATGCCTCCTGAGGCTGCGGAAGACAGCACTTTCCCGAACATATACGAATAATACCGGTCGCGGGCAGTGACAGGCACATCCTTGGAATAGCCGAGGCCGTCGCGAGGATATCCGAATTCTTCCATGACTATCGGCTTGCGGAGCCTTTCGGCCACAGGAAGATGCATGTCAATGTACCATTCTGACATCCGGACCGCAGCATCGAGGCTGTCGACAAGGGTTTCCTTTTCCACCCAGTTCCAGTTGTAAGGCCAGACATGGATGTTAAGATAATCTATGTCCGGTGAAGAATGTATCTTTTCAAAAAGAGCAAGGTCGGCCTCGCAGCCGTAGTACCCTTCGCTCCCGGTGGAGACCATATGGTTCGGATCAACGGATTTTATAAGGGACGCGACATCCCATATCCATTCAGAAAAAACTGCCCTGACACTGTCGGAAGCGGAAAGGCACCGGGGCTCATTGCATATCTGCCAGGAGAATATGGCAGGGTCATCCTTGTATGGGACTCCGGTGACGGAATTCGTCCTTGACACGATGTATCTGACATGGTCGGCGAACATGGACTTTGCCCTGTCGTCGGTCACGAACTTCGAGACAAAAGTACTGAAAGCCTTCCATCCGTCAGGAATCGGAAGCGGAGACTTCCCCGCCCCGGCCCACTCCAGATATGTACCGTAGCCGCCGGACCATTCCCAGGTATTGTTGAGATACAGGACTGCCGACATGTCCCTTCGCCCGAGCTCTGCCATCAGCCAGTCAAGCCCCTGAAGAAGAGCCCCGTCATACACTCCCGGCTCGGGCTGAAGGACCGGCGCCACTTTATAGGGAGTCCCCTCCTGTCCCTCTGCTCCCACCAGCACCCTCAGGTTGGTGACACCCATGGCCTTAAGAGAATCCAGCTCCGCGGCCAGCCTCTGCCGGTCGCCTCCGGGTCCCGGAGAAGCCAGCAGGGCCCCGTACCACATGTTCGCCCCTATGAAGCGGTACGGTTTTCCGTCTTTTGTGAATTGGCCGTCTTCAACCCTGTAAAAACGGTCCCGAACATCTGTCGTGCACGCAGTCATGACCGGCAACAATGCAATAAACAAACAAAACAAATTTTTCATATCGGGGACAAATTTAAGGAAAAACACCACTGATGGCATCAATGTTTTTATGGAAATTCAAAGCGACTTCTTAATTTTGCATGAATAAAATTATTTTGGACGAATAAATTATCCTGATGAAAAGAATCTGTTCCATATTGAAGACTGTCATGACAGCGGCCGCCGCAATCTTCTCCATATCCTGCACGGACGGCAAGGGCGACATAGTGAGGGATTTCGTCAATTCCTGCAAAAAATACGGCATCAGGCCGGGAATCTATGCGAGCACCACAGCCAACGGATACCTCCATGTGGACAATCCCGGCATAGTGCAGGGAACGCGTACTCGGCTACAAAGTCCAGTACATGCATGACGGTGAATGGACCGGCCTCTGCTCCGGAAGCTGCATAGGACACAAGCGGATAGAAACATTCCCTCCTTGCACGACCGACAGGCTGAGACTTACGGTCACAGAAGCCAAGGCAAAGCCTTGCATCAGAAGTTTCCGGGTATTCCGGACAATCTAAACACTGAACGGACACAGACAAATATGTTGAAAAAAATCAGAACGGCCCTCGCAATAATATTCTTTGCGGTCATCACCCTCCTCTTCCTTGACTTTACCGGCACGCTGCATGCTTGGCTCGGCTGGATGGCAAAAATACAGTTTCTGCCGGCCGTCCTCGCCATCAATGCGGGTGTAGTCATTTTCCTCGTGCTGCTGACGCTGATTTTCGGAAGGCTCTATTGCTCCGTAATCTGTCCCCTCGGCATATTTCAGGACCTTGTCTCCTGGATCAACGGCAGAAGGAGCCGCAAGGCAAGGATGAGATTCACTTATTCTCCAGCAAAGAACTGGCTGCGCTACGGGATGCTCGTGCTGTTCATTGCCGCCCTTTTGGCAGGAATCGGCTCCTTTGCGGCCCTGCTCGACCCGTACAGTGCATACGGGCGCATCGCATCCAATCTCTTTGCCCCTCTGTGGCAATGGGGCAGCAACCTGCTTGCATTCTTCGCAGAACGCATTGACAGCTATGCCTTCTACAAGACAGAGGTATGGCTGAGGAGCCTGCCGACATTCATCATTGCGGCAGTGACATTCATTGTCATAGCCGTCCTCGCCTGGAAAAACGGGAGGACATGGTGCAATACAATCTGTCCTGTCGGCACAGTGCTCGGGTTCATTTCCCGGTTCTCACTTTTCAAAGTCAGGATCGACGCCGAAAAATGCAAGTCATGCAGCCTCTGCACCCGTGCCTGCAAGGCATCATGCATTGACTACAAGAACCACAGCATAGACCACAGCAGGTGCGTGGACTGCTTCGACTGCTTAGACACATGCACACACGGGGCAATCGGCTGGACATTCCGTTTCCGGGAAAAATCCGGCAATACTGTCACAGCAGAAGACCATACCGGCACCAATACGGCGGGCCTGTCCCGCCGCAGATTCCTTGCGACAGGCGCAGCCCTGACGGCAGCAGCGACAATCAAAGCACAGGAAAAGAAAGTTGACGGAGGCCTGGCAGTAATTGAGGACAAGGAAATCCCTGACAGGCAGACAAAGATAGTTCCGGCAGGAGCCCAGAGCCTGAAAAATTTCTACCAGCACTGCACCGCATGCCAGCTGTGCGTGTCCGTCTGTCCGAACCAGGTGCTGAGACCGTCGGCCGGGCTTGACACCCTCATGCAGCCCGAGATGTCCTATGAGAGGGGCTACTGCAGGCCGGAATGCACGAAATGCTCCGAAGTCTGCCCTGCCGGAGCCATCAAGCCTGTCTCCGCCGAAGAAAAGTCATCAATCCAAATCGGGCACGCCGTCTGGGTCAAAGAAAACTGCATCCCTCTCACAGACGGGGTCAAATGCGGCAACTGTGCCCGTCATTGCCCGACCGGAGCAATACAGATGGTCCCTTTCCGCGGACGGCACAGATACCGCGGCGGACGGGAAGACAATACAGGCAATGACAGCCCTGAAATACGCATTCCTGTGATAAACACTGAAAGATGCATCGGCTGCGGCGCCTGCGAGAATCTCTGCCCGGCAAGGCCGTTCACCGCAATATATGTCGAAGGCAACATGGTACACGGAGAAATCTGACGGCAGGCAGGAACATACACGGACATTTAAAATGAAATCATGAAATCTGAAAACAACATATCCAGAAGGTCTTTTCTGAAGACAATGGGGGCCGCAGGACTGGCTGCGGCAGGACTTTCCGCCTGCGGGAAAGGCAGCGGGGACGGGCATTCCTCACCTGAAGCGGTTCCTCAGGGACAGATGACATACAGAACCAATCCTACAACTGGAGACCGGGTGTCAATTCTCGGCTTCGGCATGATGAGGCTGCCGAGTGTCGGGGGCAGAAGTGCCAGAGAAGGCAACGAAGAGATTGATCAGGAAATGGTGAACACAATGGTCGACTATGCCCTGAGCCATGGCGTGAACTATTTCGACACATCTCCGGCATACTGCCAGGGTCTTTCGGAAAGAGCCACCGGCATCGCACTGGGCCGCCATCCGAGAAACAGCTATTTCATTGCCACCAAGCTGTCTAATTTTTCCCCTTCCACATGGAGCAGGGAGGCTTCTCTGGAAATGTATCACAACTCCTTCAAGGAACTGCAGGTGGACTACATAGACTATATGCTCCTGCATGCCATCGGGCAGGGAGGCATGGAGGCGCTGCACGGGAGATACCTGGACAACGGAATGCTGGAATTCCTGCTTGAGGAAAGGAAGGCCGGCCGCATCCGCAACCTCGGGTTCTCATACCACGGGGACATCGAAGTCTTTGACTATCTGCTCTCGAAACATGATTATTACAAATGGGATTTCGTTCAGATACAGTTAAATTACCTTGACTGGAAATATGCCAAGGCCATCAATGACAGGAATACTGACGCCGAATACCTGTACGGGGAACTCTCCAAAAGGAACATTCCTGCCGTCATCATGGAGCCTCTGCTCGGAGGCCGCCTGTCAGATGTGCCGGACAACATCGTCGCCCGGCTGAAAGAAAGGGAGCCGGAGCAGAGCGTCGCATCCTGGGCATTCCGCTTTGCCGGAAGTTTCCCTGGCGTACTGACCGTACTGAGCGGCATGACACGGATGGAGCATCTTCAGGACAACATCCGCACCTACTCTCCTCTACGAGCGCTCGACAAGCAGGAATTCGCATTCCTGCAGGACACCGCCACGCTGATGATGCGGTACAAGACAATACCTTGCAACGACTGCAAATACTGCATGCCATGCCCGTACGGGATAGATATCCCGGGGGTACTGCTGCACTACAACAAATGTCTCAACGAAGGCAATATCCCGGCTTCATCACAGAGCGACAACTACAGGAAAGCCCGCCGGGCATTCCTCATAGGCTATGACAGGAGCGTGCCGAAGCTGCGGCAGGCCAGCCATTGCATCGGATGCAACCAATGTTCCCCGCACTGTCCCCAGAGCATTGACATACCGAAAGAGCTCCACAGAATCGACGCCTATGTTGAAAAGCTCAAGAGAGACACTTTGTAAACTGACTTACAGCCGCATGAACAGAACTACAGCCGCATGAACAGAACAATGTCAAGACTCCTCCTCATACCGATTCTTTCGCTCCTGATGTGTGCTCCGGCCGCCGGAGAAGACGCCGGGTCAGGGAAACTGTTCGAGAGGATTGATTCCACAGGATTCATACTCATAGACAAGGAGAATCTCTTCCTCATCCTCTACGACGAAGACAAGAACATAGAAAAAATCTACGGGATAGCCTGCGCCGTCAATTACGGGAACAAGGAATTCCGCGGAGACAACAAGACTCCCGAAGGAAGATTCACAATAAACGAAGTCCTGTACGCCAAAGACATTCCCCATGATTTCAATGACGGCAAAGGCCCTGTCGCAGGAGCATACGGCCCGTGGTTCCTCAGACTGGACGTCCCCGGATTCCGCGACATAGGGATACACGGCACTCACCTGCCGAATTCCATCGGGACAAGATGCACAGAAGGATGCATCAGGATGAAGAATGATGACATTACGGACTTAAAGGAAAAAGTCTTCGTCGGAATGCCGGTCATCATACTTCCGGACAAGTAGGTCATGCGTGCCGCGGCCGGATTTTCCTGAATACCTTGCTTATCGTTCCCTGTATTGTGCCTGTCAGAATGATGACAGTCACAGCTGACAGCACCAGAAGAATGCCGCAGCCTTCGCGGAGCGTGAAATCCTCTCCGAACACAAGCGCCCCGATGCAGACCGCCGTCAGAGGCTCCAGTGCGCCCAGGACGGAAGTCAATGTGCCCCCGATGTTCTGTACGGCCAGGACAAGGGTTATGTTGGAAACCACGGTGGGCAGCACGGCGAGAAGAAAAAGATTGGCCACGGACGGCAGATCCGGGGGCGACTGCAGGCTTCCGGAAGCAATGTCCTTGACTGCAAATATGATTGTCGTGAAGACAAAGACATAGAAGGCAAGCTTGCGGCTGTTCATGCTCCTGACCCTGGACTTGTTGACCCCGACAATATAACTGCCGTAGGCGACTGCAGAAAGAAGCACAATGACAATGCCCTTCACATCAGCCTTCATCCCTGAGGAAGGCAAGGAGAGAAGCGCCACGCCGCACACTGCAAGGGCAATGGCAGTCCATGTCAGCCATGATGCCTTTTCCCTGAAAAGGAAGAACATGAGCAGAGACACGAAGACCGGATAAGTGAAATGCAGAGTCGTTGCGACACCTGCCCCCATGTACCCGTAGCCGCACAGCAGGAAAAGCGATGAAAAAGTATAGAATACCGACAAAAGGACAAAAACGGGAAGGTCCTTCAGAGTAATCCGGAAAGACTCCCTTTTGAGAAGCATCACCGTACCGAGAGCCAGCGACGCGAAAAAGAATCTGTAGAAAAGAATGGAATCATATTCCATGCCCTTCCCGATAAGAGGAAGGGTAAACAACGGTATCAGCCCGAATGTGACTGAAGTCGCCATTCCATATAGAATCCCCTTGAATTTTCCCATTTCCCTTAGAATTTAAGGGCGCAAATATACACAATTTTACTCAGGAAACTTCAGTTTCTTCAAGCTGGGGAAGAGGATTGGTCCTGCTTTGACGGGCACCGAGCTTTTCAAGCTTTGCGCATGTCTGGAGAATGCTCTGCCCTGTCGGAGAAAGTTTCTTGCCGGCGTCCTCGTATGACTTGACAGCCGCATCAAGGGATTTCCCGAGGGCCTCATACCTTTTCATGAACTGGCCTACCCTGTCCATCATTTCTTCCGCAAGGGCATAGACCTTCTCATGGTTCTGGGCCTGGGCTATCTGGGTCCATGTAAGGTTAATTATGCGCAGGGCTGCATAAAGGGTCTGTTCATCGGCGATGTACACATTCTGCGCCATGGCTTTTCTCCAGAAGTCAGGCTCGGCATTGAGTACAGCCCAGAGTGCCGCCGTACGGGGGACGAACATTATCACATAATCCATCCTGACCCTCGGAGGCCGGATATAATTTGAATAGTCTTTCGCGGCAAGTTCCTTCACATGCTTCCTCATGCTTTCAATATGGGCCTTGAGAAATTTCTGCCGGTCTTCATCCGACCCGGCATTGACATAATCCATATATGCCGAAAGAGACACTTTGGAATCCAGAATCACATCTCTCCTGTCATCCAGATGCAGTATGACATCCGGACGCAATGAACTGCCGGACTCTGATTTGACAACATTGCCGGAAGCATCCCTTATCACCGGCTGGACATCAAATTGGATTCCGGGCGTCAGTCCCTGTGCCTCGAAAAGTTCCGTCAGCACGCGTTCCCCCCAGTCCCCCTGGACCTTCGTCCCGTGCCTGAATACCCTTGTCAGTTCGTCTGTACTCTTTCTGGCAGCCTCGCTCTGACGCATCATATTCTCCACAGTAACCTTCATTGCGCTGCTCATCTCCGTCTGCTTGAGAGTACTGTCATCCATCGCCTTCTTCATCTTGTCAATGGTCTCCTTCAGAGGATTGACAATCTGCCCGAGATTGGCATTGCTTGACTCGGCAAATTCCTTCTGCCTTTGCTTCAGCATGTCATCTGTTGCGCACCTTACCTGAGCCGACACTTTCCGGACAGTCTCATCAAATCTCTTCTGCAGGGCTTCCATTGCTTCGGAATGCCTTTTCTCCTGGGACGCGGCTGCATCCCGGGCCGCACGCTCCTTTTCAGCAATGAGTTCCATGTAATGGGCCCTGGCCTCTTCCTTGTCTGACTCCGCCTTCCGGAGGGCATCGTCAAGCCGGCTCCTCAGGATAGCGGCTTCAGTTTTCAGGGCCTGCTGCCTGCCCTTCGCAAAAAGAACGGCAGCCAGTGCGCCGACAATCAGCCCGGCAGCTGCAGCAAGAATTATTTCCATAGAATTATCCTCAATTATCTTTAACTCTCATCTGATTCTGCATGCAATACTCTTATCTAGTTCTGCTTGCGGTATGTCACTACGGCAATGATATTTATGACCACGGCAAAGACGGAAAGCATTATGTAGTCAAAGGCCAGGTCCGCAAAAGTGCTGCCCTTGAGGCATACGGCTCGCAGTATGTTCACGAAATATCTGGTCGGAAGAATATATGTGACATACTGCGACCATGTCTCCATTGAGCTGACAGGGGTGAAGATACCGCTCATCAGCATGAAAATCAGCACAAAGAACAGCATCAGGAATACGGACTGGAGCAGGGTGTCGGAATAGTTGGAGATAATGAGCCCGAAGCCGCCCATGAACACCAGGAATATCATTGCACTGACATAAATCTCAAGAAGGCCGCCGTGAGTGGCAAGCCCGTAGACAAAATGCGCTATCAGATATGACAAGGTAAAGGCAAAGATGCCGAGGATTCCGTAAAAGATTACCTTGGAAAGGATGAAGTCACGCTTGCGCACGGGAGAGACATTCATCTGCTCTATCGTGCCGTTTTCTTTCTCTGTGACAATGCTCATGGTCGGGAAAAAGCCGCCGACCAGAATTATCACCACAATCATCAGGGCAGGCACCATGAACAGTTTGTATTCAAGATGCGGATTGAACCTGTACTGGGGCGTTATCCGGAGCGGGACAGAAGCCGGATTTCCGCCGGAGGCAGCCATCTCCGAAGAAAAGTCGGAGACAATGGACGAGAGGTACCCTCCTCCCATCATGCCCTTGGTGCTGTTGACGGCATTGGCGGCAATGAATATCTCAACGCTTTCGCCCCTGCGGACTGCCCTCTCGGTTCCGGCCGGTATCTCAAGGATGATGTCGACATTGCCGCGGCTGAGTTCATCCATGGCCTTCCCGTAGGTATCCTCCACGGATTTCAGCACAAAATACCCCGACCTTGAAATCCGGTCCGAAAGCCTGGCGGACAGAGACGAGCGGTCCCGGTCAACTATCGACAGGCCGACATCCCGCACTTCCATGTTCGCGGCCAGAGGCACAAGGAGCATCAGCAGCACAGGCAGAAGCACAAGGACAACCGGCATGAACGGATTGCCGAAGAACTGCTTTGCTTCCTTTATGAACAGATATCCGAATGATGACATGACACTCCTCCTCTTCTATTTTCTATTCCAGCCTGTCCTTGAATTTGATTACCGCGGCAGCGAACACTACGGCCGCCATTCCTGTCAGAATAAGAATCTCAGTGGTGACATACCGCACGGTGACTCCCTCTATCATTATTTTTCTCGTTGCCTCTATATACCATTTCGCCGGGATTATCTGGGCGAACCACTGCAGCGGTACGGGCATGCTCTCTATCGGATAGAGCATCCCGCTGAACATCATTACCGGGACAAGGAATATCATTCCGCAGATGAGCGTTGCAATGATCTGTGTCTTGACGACTGTGGACACGAAAAGCCCGAGCCCCAGAGAAAGGATGATGTATATCAGAGACACAAGTATCATCCAGAAGAAACTTCCGGCCACAGGCACCTTCAGCACGAAAATCGTCAGCAGAAGTATGATGACGAGCACGGCCGAACTGATGACAAGATAAGGTATCATCTTGGCCAGCACTATGTTTATCGGCTTGACCGGAGATACCAGAAGGACCTCCATGCTCCCTGTCTCCTTCTCCCGCACTATGGAGACGGACGTCATGAGGGAACAGATGAGCATGAGGATAAGCCCCATGATGCCCGGGACAAAATTGTAGGAGCTGCGGAGCTGGGGATTGTACAGCATCCGCATGTTGGGCACAAGGGCTCCTCCCGTCTGTCCGGACATCTCCGCAGAGAACTCCTCACTGAAATACCCGGATATGATTGACGACAGGTACATGACCTCCATCGACGCATTGTTCGGATTGGTGGCGTCTGCTATGACGGAGGCCTCAGAACCGTCCGGTGAACAAAGGCCGGACGAAAAGCCGTCCCCGAACATCAGCGCGACATCGATTTCTCCCCTCTTCATGGCAAGGTCTATTTCCTCTTCCGACTGATATGATGCCACATAAGTGAAATACCGGCTTCTGTCTATCTTGTCCATCAGACGCAATGCCGTCATGTCCCCGTCCGGCGCGCAGAGCCCGACATTGACATTGCGTATTTCCGTGGAAATGGCAAAGCCGAACAGGACGATGAGCATTGTCGGCAGCCCGATCAGCACCAGCAATGTCCTCCTGTCCCTGAAAATATGCAGGAACTCTTTTCTGAGAAATGCATTGAACTCTTTCATAACTTTCCCGTCCGGTTTTCCTTCTTCCAGTTTAAGACTACTCCCCGCGCTTCGCTCCCCGGGCAAGTATGTCGAAGACTTCGGCAATCGAGCCCGCCCCGTATCTTTTCTTCAGGGCCGCCGGGCTGTCAAGGGCCCCGATGCGTCCG
>JADIMJ010000116.1 GCA_017694835.1 Candidatus Cryptobacteroides gallistercoris | reverse complement strand
TGTCTCGTGGGCTCGGAGATGTGTATAAGAGACAGGCCTGTAGTCATCCAGCCAGAGCGGGTCAGGAAGCGGAAGCGGGACAAGCCTGTAAGGCTTCCCGTCAGTCGTCCTGAATGTCTCCAGCTGCTTCTCCATGGCGTCGAGCTCAGCGAAATTGTCATCGTCCGGGTCTTCGCACTTCGTATATGCTATCGTGTCCGGAGAGCAGAAACGGGCAAGGATATCCACATGGCTGTCGGTATCGTCCCCGATGATTCCGCCGTGGTCCAGCCACAGTATGCGGGACAGGCCGAAAGCGCCCTCCAGTTCCTCCCCGATTTCTTCCCGGTCCAGATATTCGTTTCTGTTGACCGAACACAGGCACGAGGATGTGGTGAGCATCGTGCCGCATCCGTCAGAGTCGATGCTCCCTCCCTCAAGGACATAGGGACGCATGTCGACCCCCATCACGTCATCATTGAATGCCCCGCGGCCGAATATGGTCCGGGTCAGCTGATTGTCAAGGTCAGAGGCGAATTTCAGCCCCCATCCGTTGAACACAAAGTCATAGACATATTTTTCGCCGTTATCCCCGTGTACGGAGATGCCGCCGTGGTCCCGCGCCCAGGTGTCATTGAGCGGAGCCTCATAAAACAATAGCCTGTCCGTGTCAAGCGACATTCCTGTCCTCGCGCAGACCTCGGCGATGTCATTCTTCGCCTCATCGATGTCCCTTGCCACTATCATCAGCGGCTCAAAGTCAAGTATATTGCGGGCTATGTCGACATAACATTCAAGCACCCTGTCTATCTGATACCATTCGGTATCCCTGTGCGGCCATGTCAGCTGCACCCCGCTCTGCCTTTCCCATTCTGCAGGAAGTCTCATCTCTACAAATTTTTATAAAACGAGGCCAACCTGTTGCGGTCAGCCCCTCCCGAAAAGTTTTACGGCCAAAATCATAGTTAAGCATTGCGCGGCCGCAGTGCAAATATATGTACTTTTGGCACCAAAATGAAATTTTATTCCTTAAAAAAGTAGAGTTTGCGCAGGAACGGACTATTGTCAATGTGCAGGAGGAATTTTTACACTCTTGTCTGAATGATGCACTACCCTCTTGACAGGATGACCTCAGCATGCCGCCTTATCTGTTCCCTGAGATGTGCCGGGGACTTGACCTCCACATTATAGCCGTGGGAAAGGATTTCCTGGATAAAGTCATATGTCGGAGCCAGATAATAGCGGAATACGGAATAGTCCTCGCCGGGATCAATCTCCTCCTGGGAATGATGGAGAGGCAGAGTCCTGAAATACTCCCGCTGCGTGCCATACACCTTCAGCTCAATGATTTCCGGCGGGCAGGCATCTTCCACTATCACGCCGAACGCATTGTAGAAATATGCATCCGGGCTGAAATCCGCCGGAACTTCGAAGGCATTTTCTGTCTGCGAAAGCCCCTGGATCCTGTCAAGCGCATATATCCTCATGACATCCCTGCTCACATCCCTCGCTATCATATACCATCTCTGCCTGAAGATCTTGATGAAATAAGGTTCCACTTCCGTGACATACCGGCTCTGCCGCCAGAAGCTCTTGTATGTCATTTCAAGGGTCCGGCCGTCACGCATCGCTTCAATTATCGGTGTCAGATATTTCTGTCCTGACGGAATCTGCTCAAACATGATGCGGCGTTTCAGATGATGGCTCTCATTGATCAGATTGTTTACGGCAAAGGTATTGAGAAGCCATGTCCTCACCCCTCCCCTTTTCATGTCATCCGCATTTTCAATATGATACCGGTAACCGTTCTTCTTGTCACATACGATGTTGATGTCAAATATGTCCTCTATGGCTTTCCTGTGGTTGTGGAAAGTCTTGAGCGGCAGATCCTCGCCTCCGCTCATGCTGCTGCGTGTCCATTTCTCATTGATTTCCTCAAATGTAATCCCATCGGCCCGGTATATGGTGTCCACCAGCCAGATATACCTGTTAAACAAGTCTTTTGCCATAATATTGTAGTTTCGTTCCTGCAAATATGGCATAAAGTTATGCCAAAATTTGACACATCAGATATTTTTATGGAAATTTATTCTGCGGCCTTGAAATTGAATACAGGACTGATGACATTGACGACATCGACGGTATCGGCGATGTTTGCCATAATTTCCTCTTTCGGCTTGTAAACCATCGGAGACTCGTCTATTGTGGATTCGGTCACGGTCTCGCTGTAGATTCCTGACATTGAAGTGCGGAAATCCTCCATGGACAGTTGCCTGAATGCCTCTGAGCGGCTCATGATTCGTCCGGCACCGTGCGGGGCAGAGCAATTCCAGTCGGGATTGCCTTTTCCCAAGCATATCAGCGAACCGTCACGCATATTGAGAGGGATAATGCATTTCTGCCCCTTCTCCGCTGATATGGCCCCTTTGCGGATAAGATTGTCATCGCTGATATAATTATGTACGCTTTCAAACGCCTCCCCGGTCTCTCCGACAGCGTCGTAACTCCGCAAATGCTCCATTATCATGGCGACAATCATCCTGCGGTTGATGACTGCCCATTCCTGGCACAGGCGCATGTCGTGGAGATAGTTGTCCCTGTGGACACCTTCAAGCCAGCACAGGTCCTGCGGAATGGAAGGTTTCTGCATCCTGTTCTGCTCTTCAAGAAGCCTGTCCCAGCCGGACATGTTCTTGAGGGCAAGTTTCTGATAGATGTCCGCCACCTGCTTGCCGAGATTGCGGCTGCCTGTGTGTACAACAAGGTATGACATCCCGTCGGCATCAGTGTCCACCTCAATGAAGTGGTTGCCTCCGCCGAGAGAGCCTATTCCGCTGATCACCCGTTTGGAGTCTTTCAGTTCACGGTAGCACACCAGTTCCTTGACAAGGTACTTCGAGCGGGAATAATCTTCCATATACTGATGCTTCAGCTGGGAGAAATTCTTGTCCCGGACATTTCTTCCCACCGGGATGTTTTCCGTTATAAATTCATTCAGCCAATGGAATTTCAATTCTTTCTTTGCCCTGAACGGCTGCACAAGTATGCCGCAGCCGATGTCCACTCCCACTATGTTAGGGATGACCTTGTCTCCGAGGTCACCAGTAAAGCCTATCACGCACCCGGCTCCGGCATGAACATCCGGCATCACCCTGATTCTGCAGCCGCTGAACACGTCTATTGACAGGAGCTTCCTTATCTGCTCCATTGCTGCCTCTTCAATGTTGTCGGTGAATATCTTCACGTCGTGGTTCTCTATTGTCTTCATTGTACACTCATTACAAAAATCGTATAATAATTCCCCGTTCCCGCCCTCGTATCATTACAGTCAGCATCCGGTAATGCAGTTTAAATGGAATCTCTGTCCTTGCGTCTTGCATTTATGAATCGCCTCTCGGCAATATGCTGGAAATGCTTCTTGACTCACGACGCTCCCGGTTCCAGCCGGCAGCTCCTTCGTGTCCATATCCTTTGCCCGGTATGAGAAACGGCAAGAATCGTTTTTCTGCCATTTTCGACCAGAATTATGCTCGCCCTGTATGTGATACTACTCCCTTTCAGGTATGCCATACGGGCCGGAAACAACCGCCCCGCACGCACATGCCTGTATTATTATGTCAATCGCCGGTTTCTTCCAGCTCGACTGTCCAGTTGATTTCCTGTATTCTGAGTTCGACTTTCCGCAACTCTGCCGATAAAGTGTCTATCTTCTTCCTCAGCCTTGCGGTATCTATTACCTTGACGTACTTTATCTCGTTATGGCTATACCTGGTTTCCCTACCTGCCGCTGTCTTGAGGACATTGCGCAAAGTATTGATATTTAAAGTCAGGGCATCTTTCCTGGCAATCATCCTTGTGATTGACTCCCCGTCCCTGACAGTGTGCAGGTTGGTCAGATTGATTTTGAATACAAGATTCTCAAGCTCCCCTATCGCCTGCTGCAGTTCGGCAAACAGATCTTCCGGGGTTTCCTCCGGTTCATCTCCTTCCTGCACCTTTGCTACTGCCTGGAGGCGTTCCTCCAGCCGGGCGACCTTCTTCTGCAGGTCCGCCCTTACACTCAATGCTTCTGCTAATTTCATTTTTCTGTTATTCTAAATTTTCACTATATCTGACAAGCTCAGTCTTTATCACAGAGCCTCGTATGATCCCCGTTCCGATCTGAGATGAGCTGGTATACGCCTTTCACTTCGCACCAGAAATAATTCATCCGCAAAAGGTCAGCTACTGAATAGCCGTTGCCGTATACGCAGATTTCATTGACTGCATTGCATATCTTGATGCCTTCGAGTTCCGGTATCCATATCTTTATTTCACCCCAGTCATTGTCATCATACCTGTTGGCAAGCTCCAGTTCACTGTCTGTCATTTCCGAACGGTCTTTCTTTCTGAAACTTTTTGAATATGAGGCGCCGGCATTAGGAAAGTCCTTGCAATAATCATATATCACATTCAGCATATAATTGAAATCCGACCCATAGTATTCTTCATCTCCCAAGACAGCTACCGATTCCGGTCCATTGTACACAAACCTCAGATCGGCATCGATCATAAAGTCATCGTCGAACTCTTCGTCCATACCATAAGTAAGGTACTGCCTGTAAATTCTCGCACCCTTCATATAAAGACGGTCTGACAGATCTTTCAGGCAAGCATTGACCTTCCGGAAACGCTCCACGCCGTCAGAGGCACGTCTGAAAAGCATATCGAGACTATGACGCCTGGACATCAGAAGCTCCTTCAGGCGCCCACGGTCTGCGCATTCCGGAATATCGACATAATCGACATCACCTCCGGACTGGCCGATCATAGACTTTATCTCAGCTTCGATACCTTTTACTTCTTCCCTGAGTTTTTCAATATCCAAATCCATAATTCCCGGAATTCAATGACTGTTTCCCATAGAAGCGGAACATGTCTCCAGCTCTTGCGTGTGTCAGTTCTCATATTCTCGTACCGTTTTCCTATGATGAACATGAAATCTGCACCGAGGATATGAGCGGTACGCCACAGTGTCCCTATGTTCTTGGTCACTTTCGGACAATGGATTCCGATGCCGAAATAGCCCCTTCCGTGCTGAGGCACAACCACATTCGGATAGATTTTCTTCAATGATTCCATAGCTGATGAATTTATTTTTCAGCAAATGTCGGCTCATGCTATGCCAAAACATGGCTCAACAAGATTATTTTCATTTAACCACAACCGAACAAGGCGACACATGTATTACTCTGATAAAAAATTACCCTATG
>JADIMJ010000115.1 GCA_017694835.1 Candidatus Cryptobacteroides gallistercoris | reverse complement strand
CACGGCCGGTGGACATTCTTTACCATGTCCATCGGCCGTGTTTACATGAAAATTGAGGCAGAAAACTACTCTGCAGGAGAGATTGCGCCCATAGGGCATACATCTGCGCAAGTGCCGCAGTCTACACACACATTCGGGTCAATCTTATAGATGTCACCCTCTGAAATTGCGCCTGCAGGGCATTCGCCTATGCATGTTCCGCATGCTACGCAATCCTCTGAAATTTTGTAAGCCATTTTTTTATCCTTTAAATTGTTAATGAAACTGCACCTTCATATGTGCTTTCCACATGAATGCACAATATGCAAATTTATGAGATTATGTCGGAATAATCAAATTTATATGTGTAAATTTGTAGGCAGAATCTACATGAATGGCAGTTGATCCGACAGGACTTTGCAAAGTAATTCAGACGGACATGAAACATTCTTATACAAAAATATTGGCCGCAGCCATCCTCCCGGCATGTTTTTTAATTTTCAGTGCCGCGCCCGCCACGATGGCAGGCTTCAGCGCAGCCGCACAGGAAAGAATCGGAGGGACAGTGGAATTTGACAAGACCGTGCATGACTTCGGGGATGTCATGCTTTCCGACGGGCCGCTCCGCTGCACCTTCACGATGAAAAACATCAGCGACAAGCCTGTAGTCATCTACAATGTGGTCACTTCATGCGGATGCACTGATGTGGAATGGACAAGGCAGCCCATAATGCCGGGAAAGACGGGGACAATTTCATCTACATATTCAAACGACGAAGGCCCCTACCCCTTTGACAAGAATCTCACCGCATATGTCTCCGGCATCGGGAATCCGGTAATACTCAAGCTCAGGGGCGTCAGCCATGAAAAGCAGCTCTCGCTGGAGGAAATGTTCCCTGTAAGATTCGGGAGTCTCGGGATGAAAAGCGCGGAGCTCAAATGCGGCAATCTCGAACAGGGAGGATACCGCAGCGATGAAGTGAAAGTGGCCAACCTGTCATCCTCCCCTGTCAGAATCTCATTCTCCGGCATCACGCCGGGCCTGACCGTGTCTGTCAGCCCCAATCCGATTCCGGCAAGAAGTACTGCAGACCTGAAGTTTACGGTCACCGCCGACAGGGAACATTGGGGAAAGAACTGGCACCATGCCGTCCCGCTCGTAAACGGGAAGGCATACACTGCAACAGAAGACGGCAAGAAGACAAGCGGCATATCCGTCTATTCGTTCACAAAAGAGAACTTCAGTTCCCTGAGCAAGGAGGAAAGGGACGCCGGCTCCAGGCCGATGTTCTCATCCAGCACATTCTCCTTCGGCAAAATCAAGGCCGGGACGCCCGTGGAAGCCGAATTCAATTTCACCAACATAGGCAAGAACGATTTCAGGGCCTATAAGGTCGACATAGATGCAGACAAAGCCACACATACGGATGTACCTGTCGTGAAATGCGGATTCAAAGGCTCCTTCCTGGTAAATCTTGACACGGCAGGGATGCCTGCCGGGGAGACTCTCGTCATAGTGACCCTCACCACGAACTCGCCGTCAAGGCCAATCGTGAATCTCTTCATCACCGGATGGATTGAATAGCAACAGGGAAATGCTTCTTCACCTTCTTACTGACATACTTCGCAATTCCGTCATGATTACCGGGCTCGTGGTCATCATGATGATGCTCATAGAATCCATTGACCTGGAGTCCGGAGGCAGATTCTTCGGAAAATTCAGGAATTCAAGGGCAGGACAGACTGTAGTCGCCGCAATCCTCGGCTCAATTCCGGGATGCATCGGAGGATTCGCGGCCGTATCCCTCTACTCGCAGAGAATATTGAGCTTCGGCGCCCTCGTTGCCATGATGATAGCATCGACAGGCGATGAAGCCTTCATGCTGATGGCCATGAAGCCCGACAAGGCGCTGTGGCTTTTCCTGCTGCTGTTCGCCATTGCCGTTACCTGCGGCATCATCATCGACCTCGCCGGCATAAAAATCAAGAAGCACGGGAATGAAAGTCCGGCCGCAGAGGAATGCAAAGATTCAGACTTATCTTCCGGCGGATGCTGTTCCTCAAGCCACAGGGAGAAAGCAGACGGCAAAAGGAGACATTTCGGCTGGAAAAGAATTGTCCTTCTCGCCGGAGTAATCATTTTTCTCGGAGCCCTTGTGTCGGGACTGCTATCACATGAGCATCACCATACAGTCAACCCGGACGGGAGCATTCCGGCGGCAGAGATAGTATTGCTGAACATACTTGACGAAAAATGGATGAACATCCTGTTCGCTGCCCTGAGCCTCGGACTCATAGCCGTCATCTGGAGGGCCGATGACCATTTCGTGGAACACAGGCTGTGGAAGCATATCGTCATGAAACATCTGCCGGTCATCTTCGCATGGACATTCGGGGTACTTGCAGTCATCGGAGTCGGAATGACTTACATTGACATCACCGGGTGGATATCAAGGAACACTGCCGCGATGATTCTGCTGGCAGCCCTCATCGGTCTGATTCCTGAATCAGGCCCGCACATGATTTTCGTAAGCCTTTGGGCGACAGGCATCGTTCCTCTGCCGGTGCTGCTCGCGAGCTGCATATCCCAGGACGGGCATTCTTCGCTTCCGCTGCTGGCGGAAGACAGAAAGAGCTTCGCATATGCGAAGCTCCTCAACTGCCTCATCGCCGTTCTGGCAGGATTCGGCTCGATGTTCCTCATGTAAATCAGTCGTATACAAATTCAAACTCGTCAACATACATGACGCTTCCGATGCCTCCCGTGAAATAGTCTCCCTTATAGCTTGCGCAGGCAATCACGACTGCATATGTCGGAGTCGAATCAGGACGCCACCAGTCAAGTTCGACGGTGAACGGGATATATCCGCCTGCATCCGCCTCCGGGTCGGAGAATGTATCCTTGTCGCTTTCCATCTTGCCATATGCCAGGATATTGGGATTGGACGGGGTCTGGTCCACGAAAATATTCTGTGAAGTGTTGACGGTGAAAGGTGCCGTCCAGTCGGTGAGGAATACAAGAATCTGGCACTGGTCCATGGTATTCAGAAGATTCTTATACGGATCCTTCGCCGTATTTACAGGAACCGGCTTGTAGGCGTAGTAGCCTTTCAGGGCCTTCGGCCTCGCGGTGAACGGAGTCCCCCAGTCCATTATTGCGCCCAGTCCGCTTATTCCCTTGAACTTGCCTGTGATTATGTTGCCCGCGGCAAATGCTATCACTGCATTCTTGCTTTCAAGTCTTGCCGCTCGCTGCCCCTGTCCGGAAACCGGCACTGTCTCCGTCGGCGTCGTAAGCGACCCGACAAAGGCCCCGGAACCCGGATTGGCCGTATCCCATACCTGATATGTGTCATTGAGGTTAGGATACCATATGTCGTATGAACCGGACTTGGTTGAATACCAGTCATTGAAATTCATGTTGTAGATCTGGTCCGGGGTACCGGTGGTTACGGTTACGGCATCGCTCCGGGAAGTTTCCGTGCATATCCTGAACTCATATGAAGTACCTGGCTCGAGCCGCACTGAGCCCTCTTCAATCGTATTGTCCGACGGGACCTTTGCCGAAATGCTGATGCCGTCCACATCAAGGTCGTCGAATCTTGTCCATCCGCTGCCGGCGGCATCTCCGTCTGTCCCGTCTGCCCTGCGGTACTCCAGATAAGGAGTGCCCGTTCCGTCAAACCTGGCCTCGATGTCCACATGGTAACACCACGGATTGGCTTTCGTTATCACGGTTTCCACGGTTTCCTGTTCAAAGGCAATCCTCCACCTTGTCTTCACATCATCATACCTGACCTCGACAGTCATTCCCGTAAGCACATCCGTGTCTTCCATAGGAAAGACGCATGGAAGATCCGAGACTGTCTCGGATCCGTCGGGACCTGTTGTCACGAGATAAATCTCCGAGCCCTCCTTTTCAAGCTTCATGTCCGTGATTGTCAGATGCTGCAGACTCTGGCTCTCGAGGACAAAGACATTGGCCGTCTTCATCTCATTGTCTATGATTGGCGCAGAACCCTGATTTTCGCAGTGAATATATCTGTCAACCGGCTGCACGGCGGAAACCGTCCAGATATAGTCCTGATATGTCGTCAAGGTATAAGTCCTTGTTTCAGTGAGGTCTATCATGGCATCCGCCTGAGGGAAATCCGTTGACGACACTCCTTCTGAAACAGCACTTTCCGTGACTTTCAGAGAAGCCGGGTCCGCTGTCTCCTCAAGGACTATTGACACAGTCCTCGAATCCGCATCAATAGTGCAGCTTTCCTGCCCCTCCACCGCAAATGCCGTGACCAGCCCATATATGCGGGGATATGACATGTCATTCTCTATCAGGCATGACTGCGCAAGCAGCGCAGCGGCGGCCATAGCCAGTATATGTCCGTACGGTTTCATAACTGCACCTCCGCAGGCCGTCTGTCAGCCTTTTTCATCCTGTGGGCACCTGTAGGAATATAGAATGACATTCCGAACCCTATTGAGAACAAGTTGATCTTGAAATTGGCACCGCTGTTCTCCATCTCGCTTCTCCGGACCCTGTTGGTCACCTGCTCGACCTTCTGATAATTGAATCCCAGAAGTCCTATCGACACTTCCACGGCGACCTCATTGGTCACAAAGGCAGTTATTCCCGGGACAAGGCCGAGCTCAAACTGATAAATGTCCTGATAAGTGCCGAACTTGTCCCCTTCATCAAGCTTGTAGGTCTCGGACTGGGCATAGCCGCCTGTCGCCCTGACTTCCGTGAACAGGGCAAAGCGCCTGCTGTCGGAAATAGGCATATAGTTGCGCAGGGTGACAGAACCGGTATATGACTGCTTGAAATAATGGAAATTATTGAGGGAAAAGGACATGGCATCCCCGAGAGAAATATTGGCATTGCCAAGTCCGAGCGTAGACCGGTCGTAGTCGAAACGGACTCCGACGGAAAGATTGTCCGCAAAGAAATATGACACATACGGCGCTACTCCGAATGACATCATATTGCCGTGCATGTCCTGAAGCAGGGAAAAGAGCATGGAGTAGCCGGCATCATCGGTGGAATTCCCGATGCTGTAGTTGTTGTAGGAAAATGACACGCCGGCCCCAACTGTACCCTTGGGGATAAACACGGAACGGCTCATGCCGATTCCCCTGTCAAAGGGTTCCACTGGCTCCTTTTCCTTTGAAAAAGCCGAAAAGACTGAGAGAAACCCCAATGTCAATATTGCGATAAATATCTTCTTCATGCGTTTGAATTAAATCATTCCTTTGAAACAAATCTCATTATGGCTCCGGTGTGTCATCTGGACAAGGCTTCAGGGTCATAGATGAATGAAAACTCATCAAGGTACAGAGTGCTGCCCACTCCTCCTGTGAAATAGTCCCCGTACTTGCTCGCCGCAGCCACTATGACAATGTACTTCGGCACCCTGACCGTATCCCGGTACTTGAGTTCCAGGGTAAACTGCTGATATGACCCGGTGGCATTCAGGTCCATTGTCCCGTATGCTATGATGCCCTCGTCTGTCAGCGGATTGACGAACTGTCCGTCTGCAGTGCTCACCCGGAACGGGCTGCTCCAGTCCGTGAGCATGACCTGCACCTGCCCGATGTCGGTCTTTCCGCTCATGCCGTTGTAATTACCTTTGTTGACAGTGACCGGAATATAATGATAATACCCTGTCAGGGCCAGAGGTCTGGATGTAAACGGCACGCCCCAGTCAAGTTCTGCTCCAGGATCGGTGAGCGAAATCACAGCCTTGATGAAACGCCCGGTATATATGTTGCCTGCCGCGAGCCCCACAAGCGCGGCCTCCTTGCTCTGGAGTTTCGCCGCATTCTTGCCTTCCCCTTTGACATAGATATATTCTTCCTCGGCTGGAGTTGTCGGATATATCGACAGCGTCTTGGTGCCGCCGTTGGCGCTGTCCCACCAGAAATTGCCAGCGTCAGCATTCGGATACCAGGCACCACCGTCCTGATACCAGGCATCGAAGGACATGTTAGGGACTGAATCCGCCTTTTCTGTGGTGAAGGTGATTTCCTCGGTCTCCTTGTCCTCAGCGGAGACGGCTCTCACGGAATATTCAGTTTCCGGCTCAAGCCCCGTAAGCCTTGCCCCGTATGTCCTCGACTGGTCATCGGCAGATATCTCACCCGCATAGTCAGTCCATTCGGAATCCGATGTCTTCCTGTACTGGAAAGAAAGTCCCTGCGGCTTTTCAATGGCAAACCATCGCCCTGACACATCAGCAAACATTGCCCACGGAGCTGCGGATGTGATTTCCGTGTCAAGATTCGAGATGATTTCAAAGTCAAATGTCTGCTCCGCGAAGCTGCTGCCCCTGTCTATTGCCGTCAGCCCGAGGCTGAAACTGCTCACCGGGAGAGAGGATATATAGGCGGAAATATCAATAGTTGCTTCCGCAGAAGATGTCTGGACCGCCGATACGGAGATTCCTATGGCAGAAAGCGCGGAAAGAACTTCTCCAGAAGCACCTGCAAGCTCCACGCTTCTGGACGAAAAGTCTGCAGGGTCAGGATATGTGAAAAGAAGGCTTGTGAATCCGTCCTCCGAAGACACTGTGATTTTTCTTGAAGAGGCGTCCCCCGCTTCCGTCTGTATAAGACCCGAATAATCGAAGTCCGCGGAAATCACGGGAACAGAATCGTCATTCGGATCAAGTTCAAGGGTAAATTCCTTTTCATTCATGCTGTCATCAAGGACAATGGACACTGCCCCAGCCCCGATGCCGTCCGGCTCTGTCTCCAGACTCCAGCGGAACTTGTAATGTTCCTTGGCCTTGACATTTTCAAGAGTACCCGTGAGGTCCCGGTATTTCTGTCCGTCATTGTTTACAAGCGACAGAGTCCAGGTCAGTGTCCCCGTGACACTGAACCAGCCGTCCTCATCGGCAGTGCCGTCGGAATTGCTGAAGACAAGCTCCCCCTGTCCGTTGGTTACAGTAAAATCGTATGAAGAGAAATTGTCCTTGACGGCATCATCATACTCCACGGTCACCTTGGTGTTGGCAACGGCGGCAGTGATGTCGATGTTCGCAACTTCGCCTGCAACTATGGAAAATCCGGTGCTTCCTGTATAGAACGGGGCTCCGAAAGCCGCAGCACCGGTCTCTGCTGATGACACCACGGCAGTATATCTGCCTGCAGGAAGAGCCAGAGGATTGTCGGGAAGCACGGAACAATCTTCCAAATATGCCTTTCTGACATCTTTGGCATCATACACGGTCAGGCTGAAGACCGGCGTTCCGTCACTCCCGCTGCGCAGCTGGGGAATCCGCACTTCAAGTGCATCATCCTCATATACCCTGGCACACAGCCACCCCTCTCCGTTGTCCCGGAGCCCTTCGTGGCTGCAGGACAGAAGGACGGCGGCCAAGAGCGCATGGCACAATATATTTGATATTCTGGTCATTTCTTTTGATTTTCAGTCATGCCTTTTGATTTCCGGCTTAATGCATTATTCCGCAGGGATGACAAATGTCAGTGCCTTGCTGAGGCTCTGTCCGTACTCATCGGTAACATTCAGAGTAAAGACATGCTCCGATTCCGGTGCAGCGCCGAGCCCTCCGATGAGCGGGACAAGAGCTGAAAGTGAAAAATCCACCCTGGTCTGGCCCAGAAGGGCATCTCCCGTCGGCAGCAGGCTGCCGAAATTCTCTATGAACGACTCGTCATAAATCAGATCCATGCTTGTCCCCACAACCGGTTCAAGTACGGAAGACTGCACCCCTACGACAAAAGTCGCAATCCTGCCCGGCACGTTCACCACGAGATTGACGTCCATGCCGGCCTTTATCTCCATCGGCGCGAAATCAGGGTTGGCAGCCCATTCGAGCGTCGGTTTCGCCGGAAGTTCCGGCTCCGGATCAGGCTCTTCCCCGCCCTGGCCTCCATCGCCTCCCGGCACAGGAATCTCTTCAAGTCCGCCGATAAGGATGTCTTCATCCCTTTCATTCATGCTGTCATCGATGGTGATGAACGGCTTGCCGTCCCCGCTTCCGGTCTCCACGGCACCGGTGGCCTTCGCATCAATGTTGAGGATTATATGGTCCCTGGCCTCGACTCCTGTCACATTGAGCCTTGCCTGAACAGGGTCCTTCTGCTGCGTGGCATCGGACCATCTGTAGGCCTGCACGGTCACTGTCAGGTCTGCAGCAGTGAAATACCCTTCCTTGCCTTCAGACACTTCCGAAGCCCCCCAGATCAGGAAACCGTCATCCTCTGTGGCTTCGGAACTTCTCACTGTAATGGAATATTCGGAGAACTCCTTAAGAAACTCTTCTGTGCAATTGACGCTTACCTTCACATTGGTGATGCCGCACACGAGCTCCACAGTCGATGTCCTGCCTGCAATTATAGAAAATTCCTTTGAGCCTCCGAAAACAGGCTGGTCCCACGCAGCTATCCTGCTGTCCGGAGAAACAGCCGAAATCGTATACTGTCCTTCAGTAAGCTCAAGGACTCCAGGCATCTCGGAATACACCCACTGGAGAGGTTCTCCGACACCGGACTTGTTCGATATGGTCACAAGCATTGCAGCGAGGGCGGCCTCCTTGTCGTAAGCCTTCGTGCTGACCCCTGAACCCGAAGCCGATGACTTGCTGTCAAGCATGCCTTCTTCCCTGTCATTGTACGAGTCGTCGGAGGAAGACATTGAAAATTCAAGTGTTCCCGCCTTCACTGCTGAAACGGGTGTCTTCTGGCAGCCGGCCATGATGGCTGTTGCAGCCATAATTGTCAAAAATATCTTTTTCATACCGTTATTTTTCAATCTGAATATATTCTTTTTGTTCATAGGGGCACCGGTCATGTCCGATGCCTGACCTCTATTCATATATAAGTTCAATGTCATCCACAGTCAGAATACTTCCGATATGGCGGGAGTCCAGGTATCCTGACAAGGCTCCTGAATCGCCCCAGACTGCCTTGGTCGCAGGCGAACTGCTGTCCGTGGACTTGAAGACTATTGTGATTTCCGAGCCCTTGGCCAGGCTGCTGTATTCGATGTCCATCCGCGCCTTTGCGAAATTCACGACGGTGGAATCTATCCGGAAGCTCCCGTAACCGATTCTGCTGCCGTCATCGGCATAAATTTCCACATAAGGCGAAGTAGTCTCATTGTTGTAGGAATAGTATTTATACCAGAATGTAACGGCAGTCGGCCTGGACGGGAACGGCTTTCCATAGTCCACAGGGCTGCCGTATGTGCCGATAAACATTTCCCCCGCCGTCCTTGATGACGGGGCCGTTCCCGCTGCCGTCCAGGTGTTCCCTGCCCCCCAGCCTACGGTGGCTATTTCTGCCGCCGTACCCGTATGTCCTTCAGTGACAAGAGAAGACTGACCGTCATAGGTCCTCAGATGATATGATGCAGTATTGCTTTCATCAGAAGTAGGAACAGTTCCAGAAGCAGAGCGGTAATCCCATACGCTTGAACTGCCCGGGTCCGGAGTGGTCAGGTCATTCACAGTATCCCACCAGCGGTCTTCGGAATCACTTTTCCAGAAATAATACCTGTATATGGAATTCGATGCCCACAGTACACTCTGATGATACATCCTGACGGAATAGTTGTCCTCAAATCCCGGATTTCCTACCTGTGCGGCAGTTTCTGTAGTCAGCACGACCGGTTCCGTGGCATAATCTTCATTGCCGTTATATATGGCGCGGACCTGATACGCGGTTCCCGGGACAAGTCCGGTAATGTCTGCATAGGATGCCGTCCCCTCTGACACTGATGCCGGGCCGACAGCAGTCCAGTCAACCCCGTCGGTCGAATACTGTATGGATATGGCTTCCGGATTCCCTTCCGAGATGCCGGCAGAAAATCCGCGGAAACGCCTTGCGAACGCATTGTCCTCATCCGGAGAAAAATCAAGGGCGCCGGGCTCTCTGCAGGCCACAGAAAAAGTTTCAGATGCTGTCCTGTCAAGTTCATCAGTGACAGTAAGAGTGAATGTCCCCGCAAAATTTGAGGATGCATCCCTGTCATATTTCACTGCCAGGGACGAAGCCGTGAAGTCAAGATTGGCAAAACGGGCTCCTGCAATGTCTCTCGGCCATCTCATGCCCACGGAACGCAGGGCTTCAGCAATTTCAGGAGAAATCTCCGCAGCGAGGTCCACGCTTTCAGGGACACCGAGTCCGGCAAGGTATTCTGAACTGATGCCAAGGACACAGCTCTTGATTCCTCCCTTTGCCACGACATCCGCCTGGACGAGAGGCGCGCCGTCCGCCTCTATGAATGAATAGCCGTTGTTCCCGTCAAATCCTGTCAGAGCAATGGCCGGAGGATCCTTCGGCGCCGCATCAGCAGGAATGGTCTCCTGCTTTTCAATTACATTCATCGAGTCATCGACGCGTACGGTCACCAGAGTGAGGTCCCCGGTGCCGGTATCAATCTCAGCATGGAAAGTGATGAAGTCATTCGGACGGCATTCCACCGGCTCGGCCGGGTAATACATCCATTCCCCATCAACCATGGCATAGAATTCATAACCAAGGCTTCCGGCCGGCATATATCCTGCCCGGACCTCGTTTTTCTCAAACTTGAGATACCTTGAGGCGGAGCCGTCAAGCCGCACTCTGGAATGGTACTGGCTGTACCTGAGCTGAAGGTTCGTGCCGTATTCTACGGCAACCTTCACCTTGGACATCCGGGCTACGGCAGACAGTTCCTCGACAGTCTGTCCATGGACAGTGAAGACCGTGTCGGCCGCATACCAGACTGAATTGAACCCGATGCCCAGGGAATCGCCATGCTGTGCAAGCAGACGGTACTCCCCGGCATTGAGCGGAATCCTGAGGCCCTCAGTCTCCGCATAAGTGTCACGATACAGTCTGATTCCGGAAGAATTGTAGATTTCAACTTCAAAATCGGCCAAGTCGGGCAGTTCCGCATCAGATGCGGCCTGCGTGACGCCAGACCTGGACCCGGGGACTGCGCTGGTGCTCCCATCCCTGGACAGAGAAATGACAACCTCTCCGCCTGCTGTTTCGTCCGGAACAGCAAACTCCTCTGTACAAGATGAGAACAAGGCAGCGAATCCCGCTAAAAATACACCTGTTCGTCTCATTTACGGTTAAGAAATTATTACTTGTTAATTCGGCAAAGTTATGCATTTTTACAGACATTGCAAACATAAGCCGGAGAGTCATGCATCCGGAGGCAGATAAAATATTGCCGGACATTGCCGGAAGTAAGTTCCGAAAATCACAGATTCTTCTTATTTTTGCAGAGATTTGCATTTTTCAGACTATGGCCGAGACAGGAAACAACTATACCGACGAAAATATCAAGACTCTTGAATGGAATGAACACATCCGCAAGAGAGCCGGCATGTACATCGGCAGGCTCGGCAACGGGGACAATCCCGGAGACGGAATCTATGTCCTTCTCAAGGAGGTAATTGACAATTCCATAGACGAGTTTGCCATGGGCTACGGCAAGGCCATCAGCATCAACATCGATGACACGGGGGTCTCCGTACGCGATTTCGGCCGCGGAATCCCGCTCAATTCAGTGGTGGACGTCACCAGCAAGCTCAATACCGGAGGAAAATTCGACGACAGCGCATTCAAGAAATCCGTCGGACTGAACGGAGTCGGCACCAAGGCCGTCAATGCCCTCTCGTCATCATTCTATGTGGAATCATTCCGTGACGGAGAAAGCTCATTCGCCAGATTCAGCAGAGGAGAACTGCTTGAGTCGGGACGGAGGGAGACCAGGGAGAAAAACGGCACACTCGTGAAATTCACCCCGGACGAAGAAATGTTCGGCCAATATTCCTACAAGGAAGACATCGTGGTCCCGATGATAAAGAACTACGCCTATCTGAAAAAGGGGCTGACTCTCAATCTGAACGGGACAGCATACACTTCCAGGAACGGACTTCTGGACCTCATAAACGACAATATGTCGGAGCAGCCGCTCTACCCGCCGATACATCTTGAAGGAGAAGACATTGAAATTGTCCTGACCCATGGCAACAGCTACGGGGAGAACATACTGTCCTTTGTCAACGGGCAGAACACACGCGACGGAGGCACCCATCTTGCCGCTTACCGGGAAGCCATAGCCAAGACCGTCAAGGAATTCTTCAAGAAGGACTACGCCCCGGAAGACATAAGGCAAGGCATCGTCGGAGCCATCAGCATCCAGATCCAGGAGCCTCACTTCGAGTCCCAGACAAAGATAAAGCTCGGCTCCACCTACCTCTGGGACAAGACAGTAAAAAATCCGGACGGCAGCATAACCACGGACCGCGGACCGGGCATAAGGTCTTTTGTCAACGATTTCGTGAAGACAAATCTTGACAATTATCTCCACATGCACAAGGAGACCGCGGCCGCAATGCAGGAAAAGATCATAGCCTCCGAACAGGAAAGGAAAGAGATTTCCGGCATACAGAAAAAGACAAAGGAAAGGGTCAAGAAAGCAAGCATCTACAACAAAAAGCTGAGGGACTGCAAAATCCACTACAACGACAGATTGCCTGCAGGTAAACAGGATGAGGCCGACCGCACAAGCATATTCATCACGGAGGGACTTTCTGCAAGCGGAACCATCACAAAAGTACGCGATGCCAACACCCAGGCCGTATTCAGCCTGAAAGGAAAGCCCATCAACTGCTACAAGGAAAGCCGCAAGCATGTCGCGGAGAACGAGGAGCTCAATCTGCTGATAGCCGCCCTCGGAGTAGACGAGGAGACGGACAACCTGAGGTACAACAATATAATAGTGGCGACCGATGCCGATGACGACGGAATGCATATAAGGATGCTCGTCATCACATTCTTCCTCAAATACTATCCGGACCTCATCAGGAGAGGGCATGTGTACATACTCCAGACTCCGATATTCCGTGTCCAGAACAAGAAAGAGACCCGGTACTGCTACAGCAGGGAGGAAAAGGAGGCTGCGGTCAAAGCCCTCAGGAACGGAGTCCAGATAACAAGGTTCAAGGGACTCGGTGAAATCTCCCCTGAGGAATTCAAGGGCTTCATCGGAGAAGACATGAAGCTGGACCTGGTCAAGATCAGCGACGAGGAATCCATCGCCGAGCTGATGGAATTCTATATGGGGGACAATACTGTCGACCGGCAGAATTTCATCCGCCAGAACCTGCGTTCAGAGGAAGAGCTCGAGGACATCGACATCTGAACCCTGAAAAACTTTATGGATAACTTTAAATATCAGAAGACATGTGGAGAAAATTCTGCGGATTTCTGCTTAAGTCAATGGGCTGGACGGCCGTAGAGCCGCCTGTCCCGGAAGACAAATGCGTGATACTCGGTGTTCCGCACACCTCAGGCTGGGACTTTGTGATCTCGTACCTCTATTATACTTCAGTCGGAGGGAAAGCCTATGTAATGATTGCGAAAGAATTCTTCTGGTGGCCGCTCGGACCTATTCTCAAGGGACTGGGAGCAATCCCGGTTGACAGGAAGAACGCCACTTCATTGGTGCTGAGCGTCATCCACGAGATGAACAAGGCAAAGAGGCTGCATCTTGCCATTGCTCCGGAGGGCACCCGCAAGGCAGTGAAGAGATGGAAGACCGGCTTCCACACCATAGCCACGGAAGTCGGCTGCCCGGTATACCTCGGATACTTTGACTGGAAGACGAAGCGCGTCGGAAGAGGCGAAAAATTTGAACTCACCTCCGATGCCAAGGCGGACATGAAGCGCATCCAGGAAATCTACGAAGGAATGCACATGGTCGGGAAACATCCTGAAGGCTATGTGACACACTGATGCCATTATATCGTCAAATATCAACCAATTGATAATAAATTAAGGAGTGACGGTTGTCCGCCACTCCTTAATTTTTTTTTGTTCGGATACTCTCTTCTGACAGTTCTGTCAATCGGAGATCTGCCGATTATTCAGCTGCAACTACTTCAAATTTCACTGTGCCTCTGATGTCCTTGTAGCATTTTACTGAAGCCTCGAATGTTCCGAGTTCCTTTACAGTGTCATTGATGGTGATGTCTTTCTTGTCAACCTCAATTCCGGCAGCAACGAGGGACTCTGCAATCTGGGCCGTAGTGACGGAACCATAGATTTTTCCGCTTTCGCTCACCTTTACGGCAATCTTCACAGTTGCTTCGGCAATCCTGGCTGCAAGAGCTTCGGCATCTGCACGGAGCTTGGCCTCCTTGTGCGCGCGCTGGCGGATATTCTCTGCGAGAACTTTCTTTGCCGATTCAGTTGCAAGGATAGCAAATCCCTGAGGAATCAGATAGTTGAGGGCATAACCCGACTTTACAGTCACAATGTCGTCCGCATTGCCGAGATTGGCAACATCTTTCTTAAGTATAATCTCCATTTGGCTGTCCTCCTTATTTCAAAAGATCGGTTACATATGGAAGAAGTGCAAGATGCCTTGCTCTCTTCACTGCCTGGGCAACTTTCCTCTGGAATTTGAGAGAAGTTCCGGTGAGACGGCGAGGAAGGATCTTTCCCTGCTCGTTCAGGAATTTCTTGAGGAACTCTGCGTCCTTGTAGTCAACATATTTGATGCCCGCTTTCTTGAAACGGCAGTATTTCTTTCTCCTTACTTCTACTGTAGGAGGATTGAGATAACGGATTTCTGAATTCTGTGCCATGATTATTCCTCCTTTTTAGCCTGTTTGTTAGCTCTTCTCTTCTCAGCATATGCAATGGCATGCTTGTCCATCGCGAAAGTGAGGAACCTGATGATTCTCTCATCCCTGCGGTACTGTGTCTCGAGTACATCGATGAACTGTGAGTCAGCCTTGAACTCGATGAGATAATAGAATCCTGATGTCTTCTTCTGGATAGGGTAGGCAAGCTGCCTCAGTCCCCAGTCCTCTTCGTACACGACTTCACCTCCGTTCTCCTTGATGAAGCTCACGTACTTGGCAACCGCTTCCTTCATCTGGGCCTCAGACAAAACGGGAGTTGCAATGAAAACGGTCTCGTACTGTTTGATCATTTTGTTTGTAATTAACTGTTAATAAATATTCAAGCCCCATCTGCCGGACACTCTGTCCGCAAAAGGGGCTGCAAAGATATGCATTATTTTTCTATGTTCCAAACATTTCCGCAACCTCTGACAAAGCATTGAAA
>JADIMJ010000114.1 GCA_017694835.1 Candidatus Cryptobacteroides gallistercoris | reverse complement strand
CCGTAAAAATCTCAGTAGTCCCGACGGGACAGAAGAGCTCCGCCGCAATCAGTTCACGATAACTTCGTCAGTGAAGAGCCAGGCCCCGTCGGCAGGATGCTTGAAGGCCCGGACTCGCACATAGCGGCCGCTTTCGTTGCATACAAGTCCGTATGGCTTGAAATAAAGTCCGTTAAGTTCATCTGACATGTCCCGCCATACTGTTCCGACAGTCCTGAATGTCCTGCCGTCGTCGGAAATGGAGATTTCGACCTTTTCCGGAAGCCATACCCATGCGGAAACGACCTGCATGAATGTCGCACCTACATAATGGACCGGCTTTACGGCACCGAGGTCGACTGTCACATCCATGTCCGTCAGGAATCCCTGCCACTTTCTGTCGCCATAAGTCCAGCCTCCGAGCACCCCGTCGGTCAGAGTACGGTCTCCCGCTGCAGGATACTGGCTGCTGTATTTTTCACCATAGACGACCGGACAGCCTTCTGCCAGATGATGCGCCGGAGCCAGGCTTTCTTTTCTTTCCCCGTATTCGGCGCGGAGGTCAAATGTAGTGAAGCCCCTGGCATCGAGCATATCGGACACATGCAGAGCCCTTTCCCGGAATCCTTCATAGTCTTTCTCCCCGGCCTTGCTCCAGCCGGTTTCAGCTATGGCATAGGCCCTCGGATAGTACATGTATTCGGCATGACTGTCAGTCGGAATATATTCTGACCACAGATTGCCCTGGACTCCGAGAAGATGTGAAAGTTCAGCTTCAGTCAGGCCTTCTTCAGCAGGCTCGTATGAATAGGTCTTTGCAAGCGGGATATAACCGCCTATTGACACAGGCTCCTTGAACGGGGCATCCTGTGTATAGTCAAGATAGCAGAATTCTCCCGGGGTCATTATCACGTCATGGCCGGATTTCATTGCTGTAATCCCTCCTTCCGTGCCCCGCCAGGACATCACCGTGGCATTCGGGGCAAGCCCGCCCTGGAGGATCTCGTCCCATCCGATGATTTTCTTGCCCTTGGAGTTGACGAATTCCTCAATCCTGTGTATCAGATAGCTCTGCAGTTCGTCGACATTCTCCAGTCCCTCTTCCTGCATACGGCGCAGGCAGTCCGGACATGTCTTCCATGCCCCTTTCGATGCCTCGTCTCCGCCGATATGGACATATTCCGACGGGAAAAGGTCCATCACCTGCGTGAGTACATTCTCAAGGAACTCGAATGTCGCCTCCTTGCCCGGACATAAATCCCCGCTTCCATACTGTTTTCCGGTGCATGAAAGCTCCGGATACGCGGCAAGGACCTCCTCGCTGTGGCCCGGCATCTCTATTTCAGGAATCACTTCAATATGTTTCTTCGCGGCATATGCCAGAATCTCCCTGATATCATCGGCCGTATAATATCCGCCGTACGCCCCCGGCTCATCCTGACGGCAATAGTGCCGGTCTGACACCCACCAGTCTGACCAGTCGGCATACGGACGCCATGCGGCAAATTCAGTCAGCTGAGGATAACCTTCAATCTCAATCCTCCATCCGGCCCCGTCGGTCAGATGCAGATGCATCTTGTTGAGCTTGAGAAGAGCCATCGCATCCATCTGCTTCATCAGGAACTCCTTGGAACGGAAATGGCGGGACACGTCAAAATGAAGGCCCCTGTATCCGAATCTCGGCACATCAGTGACTGTACAGCAGCTGATTTCCGCAGCGGATGCATCTGGGGCAGATTCTGCATCATCGACGCCTGCGGCACTCGGGCTTCCGGCCATCTGTACAATGCTCTGAATGGCATAGAAAGCACCGGCAAAGCCCTTGGCCTCAATTCTTATCCCATCTTCCGTCACTTTGAGCCTGTAGGACTCCCTGTCCTTCCATGAAGGAGAAGACTTGACAAAAGCATTTCTCCTGTCCTGCAACACGCCTCCGATTGTAAGGACGATGTCGGCAGCTGATTTCTTTCCTGCCTTGACAAGGCCGTACGGCAGAGACAGCAGCTCTTCCTCAAGACCGGCGATTTCGCATGCTTCTCCGCCGGCAGACTGCAGGGAAGGGTCAAGGGACTCCAGATAAGGCTTTTTCAATTCTATAAAAAAAGATGTTCCGTCCCCAAGGACAAATGAGCCTTCGGAAACGGAATACTCATATGGTGCCGGAACAATGACTTCCGGTCCTGCGGCGTGGAGATCGGCCGCGAAATACAACGGCAAAGCCAGTGCAAAGGCAAAAGCCGGATGTTTCAGTCTCAGTGTCATAATCAATCCAATCTTTTCAAGTCGTTTGATTTTGCTAATATAGGCATAAACAGGGAAATTCGGCTCGCCGGAAGAAAGAAATCGCGCCCGACGGCTACGAAAATCGTGTCCTTCGGGCGCGGCTTTGTATTGATTAATAATGTTTCCTGCTATTTCCAGGCTATGTCCACCGCGTAGGAAGAGATTCCACCCGCAACGGATGTTTCCTCAACACCGTTGAAGCCCCAGTAGCGGGTAGCATAAAGCATGAATACAGTATAGTCTGACCCTGCTGTCACCTCTGCGACTGCATATCCGGAATCAGCAGCTGTCACGGCGCTCTGAAGGCCGGCAAGGAGACTGTTCCTGACCGTGCCGAGGATGACGCACTGCCTGTCGTAAGTCTTCATTGCCGCAAGAGTGGAGGAGGCGAAGGCATTTACCTGAGACTCGGTGTCAAAGCGGCATGAGAAAAGAGGGACCGTGGCCTTTACGGGATTGGTCTTAGTCACATTCCCGTTTTCGTCGTAATTGGTCACGGTACCGTCAATCTCCACCTTAAGGCCGGAGACATAGCATCCGTTCTCAATCTCAAAGCCAGAAACAAGGTCAGAAGGGGTGTTGAAGACTATTGTCGACACATCAAAATCCTCTGCCCCGTTCTGTCCCAAAACGACGAACGAAGAAAATTTCTTCGAGTCCACGAGCATGTCGGCAGCATAGGCTACCCCGTTCATATCGGTCCTGTCGAGGATAGCGACAGTCCCTCCGTCAGAAAGGAGTCCGTTGACATAATCCCCCACCTGGGAGGCCTCGGATGCCGAAGAATATAGAGTGGCATCAGAAAGACGGCTGACAAACTGGATATGGGCCGAAGTCCTGACTGAAGGACCGGTCGGCTGGTCAGAGTCTCCCCCTTTATCGATACATCCGGAGAGAGAAAGCACGGCCAGTGACATCAAAATTCCTGAAAAATATCTGCTTTTCAACATATTCGTTCCTCCTGTATTTTATTCAGTCAATGTCAGCGTCACAACCACGGCGTCATGGTCGGAGAGATTCCCAGCCGAAACAGATTTAAAGCCTGTCGAGGACCATGATCCCTTGGGGAATGTGAATATATGCCGTAGCCTTCGTTTATGCTCATCCACCTGCTGACTTCAGTCACATAATATGCCTGGTTGTCGTCACACGCCATGACAGCCACAGGCTTGGGCAATTCCCGGAGCCAGGCAGCAATAGTGTCGAGGTCATAGTTCCACATGTCCGTCTGGGGCATTATGAGGGCGGAACATCTGTAGCCGGCCTTTTCTACGGTATCCCGGAATCCTTCGTAACGTTCTTCGGAGAACACCACATCCTTGATGCCGTAGAAAGCATAGTTGCGGAATCCCCTGCTTATGAAATACTGGGCTCCCATCTTGCCTGCAAGATAATGGTCTCCGACGATATTCGGTATTTCTTCAAACCTTTTCCTGAAATCCTGGGCAATGGCAAATATGCCTTTTTCGGCAAAAAGGCTCACATCATCCGTCTCATAGAACTGGCCGATGACAGCATCTGCCTGCATCCGGCACGCATAGTCCACAACGGCCTTTATGCCATACTTGTCTCTGATTGACAGGGGCAGACGGCAGAGGCTCCAGGCTTCCCCCACTTCATGCGCATATTGTGCAATTCCGAGAAGAAGCCCTCTGGCATAAGCCTCCGAAAAATCTGTCATCAGGATTATTCTGGCCATGAGGAATCACTCTATAGTAATGGTATTGAGAATGTCCAGACGGCCGTCTGAAATAAGTTTAAGGATGAGCTCTCCGAAAAGAGTATTCTGCCAAGCGAACCAAGCCCTTGTGAAAATCTCCGGATTGTCCTTGTTGAAAGATTCGTGCATGAACCCTGTGCCTGCATCAGTGGTCATGAGAGTCTCTATGCACCATCTGATCTCATCATCGTCATCGGATGTGAATGCCTTCATCATTATGCTCATTGGCCATATCATGTCATATCCCACATGCGGCCCCCCGATGCCTTCCCCGGCCTCCCCTTTGAAGAACCACGGGTTATATTCACTCCACACAAAGCGCCTGGTATTCTGATATATGGGGTCATCCTGCGCGACATCGCCGAGATATGCCATTGAAAGCAGGCTCGGAGCATTGGCATCGTCCATCAGATAACAGTTTCCGAAGCCGTCCACTTCATACGCATATATCTTCCCGAAGACAGGATGCTCCACCACGGCATATTTCTCAAGTGCCGCAGCAACCTCATCTGCCAGTGCACGGCACTCTCCGGCAAGAGCGGCCTCCCCGTTGACTGTTTCAAGTATTTCAGCAGCCTTGCGCAGCGAAGTCACTGCAAAGAAGTTGGACGGAATAAGAAAATCAAATGTGGTGGCATCGTCGGACGGGCGGAAAGAAGACACGATGAGTCCCACAGGATTGACGGGATTGCCATAACCCTTGCAGCATTTCGTATCGAGCTGGGCTTCCGTGACCCTCATGAATGAATACGGGCCGAGCCCCTCTTTCCTCTGCTGCTCCCTGAGAGTCTTAAGAATATTCCTTATTGCATCCGTCCATGTTTTTCCGAAGACAGAAGTGTCGCCAGTCACCTTCCAGTACTCATAGGCAAGGCGTATTGGATAACAATGGGAATCTATTTCCCATTTCCTTTCATGAACATTCGGGTCCATCTGCGTGATGTCACTCATCCATTCTCCGCCGGTCGGACCATCATTGAATGCATTGGCATAAGGGTCAATGTTTATAAGGCTGAACTGCCTGTTTATTACTCCGGCAATCATCCTGCGGAGCGATTCATCTTCGTCCGCAAGCTGCACATAAGGCCACACCTGAGCCCCGGAATCCCTGAGCCACATGGCATGGATATCTCCTGTATATACAAAAGTGTCCGGAGTCCCGTCCTCATCTTCGTCATAATGGACAGTCGTGTCCAGCGTATTCGGGAAGCAGTTGCCGAACATCCATGCAAGACGCCTGTTGGTCAGCAGACCCTGGACTTCCTGAATCTTGTCTTCAACAGCCTGGGAAACAAAAAGCCGCTCCCCCACCGGAGGTCTCCGGGAAACAAACGCATTTTCATCGGTGGAATGCTTGCATGACGCCTGGCACTCAAAGAGCGGGACCAGTGCAAATGTCAGCACCATCGTCAGGAATACCATGGCATAAGCCGGAAAAGAACGCCTCAGTGAAAAAGAATGGCGTACATCTGATTTTGTGTCAAACATAATTATGCAGTTAATTTTCCGCAAAAATAACTTTTTTCAGAATTCCGCACACTGGTCCACCGAAGAACCTTGCCGACATGGTCATTCATCCGCAAAAAGATAAAAGGCAGCAAGGTTTCTGATGATGTAATTGATTTCTCCCGTGCTCAATTTGTTACGCCTACATTTATAATCCCGCTACTTGTATATCTAAAGAAAACAGATAAACACATATCCATAGAGCACACAGAAGGATACTTGAACTCAATATGCTTTAACACACTCGGTGTCAGTTCAGGGTCTATGCGGAAGTCTGAATTTACTGCATATTAGAACAGTTTTCAAAGAAGCGGTATATTCCTCTGATAAGTTTTCCTGCCACAAATGATCGTTTGGACGACAAA
>JADIMJ010000011.1 GCA_017694835.1 Candidatus Cryptobacteroides gallistercoris | reverse complement strand
TTGATATTTTTTCCTCATATCTCAAAAATATTCATGACGGGATCATAATTCCGGGACATGAGGACATTGACGGCGTGGCCGCCCGTGGCCTCGTGAACGGGAGGGACCCGCCGCATGCGGCAGGAGGGATTTACCGTCAATATCCTCATGTCCCGGAAATAATCAATATATATTCCGCAGGAAATATGCACCGCGCCCGGTGGATATGAAAAATGATGTCCGACGGCCGCGACGGGTACAGAAAAAACATTCTGACACCGCGCAAAGCATTGCGTTGCGAAAATCTGCTGCTGTCAGTTACCTGCCGGAAGCGATTCCTTGTGCAGGGCCTCGTACAGATATGAGGCTCCGCCGCAGAGAGCCATGGTAATGGCCTGCGACTCATGGGAAAGGGTGGCGAATACTATGCCCTGTTCAAACGGAATCCCGTATATTGCTGACAGGGCAAGTGAGACTATATAATGGAAAGCGCCGAAGCCGCCCGGGACAGGGACAAGCCAGCCGAGGCTGCCCGCCACCATGAGGAAAAGCGCATCTGCGGGACCGAGTGCACCAAGAGCCGGCAATGCCCACATTGTCGATGCGCTCATGAGCCAGTACATGGCCCAGATTATAAGAGTATAGAGGAGAAAACGCCATTTGTTCTCCATCCTGGCGAAGCTCACGAGTCCCTGCCAGAGCCCGGAAAATACACCGCATATCTTGCCGAAGAAAGGATTCTTCTCCCTTGCCGCGACAATACGCCACACTGCTATACCCAGCAGAATCATGAGTCCGAGGACAATCCACCAGATGCTGAAATCCACTGCACTCGCTATCGGGCGCCACATCTCCTCGACAAAGAATGTCCCGAAGTCCTCCCATTTGAATACGAGCAGGGCAATCAGAAAAAAGAACATCACTATCATGTCCCACGCACGCTCAAGGACGACCGTGCCGAGCACTTTGTCGTAGGAGGCCTTTTTCCGGACTATCTCCCGTCCTGATTGGGCATGCGATGATGATGCCGGTGCCGTCATGTCAGCCGGTGCTGCCGGCGAGGAATTTTTCGTGATGAAGCCGCAGCGCACGAACTCGCCGATGCGGGGAAACACGAAATTGGCTATGTATCCGATGTTGACCGCATTGAATGTGGTCCGCTTACGTATGGACGGGTCTATCGGCAGCAATATTTCCCTCCAGCGGAGTCCCCTGAACCAGAATGCCACGATGCTGGCTGCCATCGAGAGCAGGATATATCCCCAATGGCAGGACCGCAGGGCACCGATGAAATGATTCCATTTGACATCCCGGAATGAAAAATACAGCAATACTGCGGCAATGGCCACAGACACCATGTATTTTATTATTTTTCCAAGACTCCTGTACATCTGTCATTCTGAATCGGCATGCCGCCACCGGCATGACAAGGCCGGCTGTAGGCAAGACAAGGTGACAAAGTTATCCAAAAAACGGGAAACAGATTCATTTTACTGTTTGTTTTTGTTAACTTTGCCCGGAATTTTTGTTTTGACTTCAGATGAAATCCATTTTAGGCATGGGGAACGCCCTTACCGATATCCTGGCCGTTCTTCCTGATGACAGTTTCCTCAGACAATTCCACCTTCCGAAAGGAAGCATGCAGCATGTGGACATGGAGACCGGGGACAAAATCTGGCAGATGCTCAAGCCGCTCGGCGTACAGTATGTGGCCGGAGGCTCTGCCGCCAACACCATTACAGGGACAGCCATCTTCGGCATGAGATCAGGATTCATCGGGAAAGTCGGGGACGACGAGCTCGGCCATCTCTTCAGGAGTGACCAGGAACAGTACGGCATCAGGTCCACCCTTCTCAAGGGGAGAAATTCCTCCGGCCGCGCGATGGTCTTCATCACGGCACCGAATGCGGAGCGCACATTTGCAGTATATCTGGGCGCCGCACTGGAGCTCGGTCCGGAAGACCTGAAGCCGGAATATTTCGAAGGCTACGACTATTTCCACATTGAAGGGTATCTTGTCCAGAACCAGAACCTCATACGCAGGGCCGTCGAGATGGCAAAGGATGCAGGATGCATCATTTCCCTCGACATGGCGTCATACAATGTGGTGGAGTCCAATGAAGCCTTCCTCCATGACATCGTCGACAAGTATGTGGACATAGTCTTTGCCAACGAGACTGAAGCAAGGGCATTCACGGGCATGGAACAGAAGGAGGCGCTGGACGAAATCGCAAGGCACTGCGGCATAGCGGTGGTCAAAATCGGAAAAGACGGCTCGATGGTACGCAGCGGAGACGAATACCATTATATTGAAGCCTGGCCGGCAGACACCATAGACGCAACGGGAGCAGGAGACACATATGCAGCGGGATTCCTGTATGCACATTCACTCGGCATGCCCCTCAGGGAATGCGGGGAAATCGGCTCAATCATAGCGGCAAAGGTCGTTGAAGTCATAGGGACCAAGATTGACATCCCGCGCTGGAAGGCAGCCAAGAAGGAAATCCGGGAACTTATTGCCAGGACAGGAAAGACTGAATAAACTGAAAAGTCACATGGGACTCGGCAATCTGTTCAGAAGACACAGGCTAAAAAAATACTCAAGTCCGGTGGAGACCGGGCTCCTGCCCCTGAAAGACATCAGGAAAGCCATTGTCATAATTGACGCCGAAGACCCTTCATTCGCAGAATGCGAGAGGATTGTGTCTGAAAATTTAAGAAGGAACGGAATTGACG
>JADIMJ010000113.1 GCA_017694835.1 Candidatus Cryptobacteroides gallistercoris | reverse complement strand
GCTTCTGCCGGGTGGAACTTGGACACGGCCACAAGTTTCACATTTTCCGGAAGCTCCTCATGGAGCCTGTGTATCGTATCAGCTATATGTGACATAATCTTTAACGTCAGTTCGACGAATTTATTATACTGCGACCCAGGGAATTCGTCGAACCGCCGTTAAGGATTTCTTCGAAATCCATTTGTCTTAATCCCCAGTCGCTTCGCGACAGCCCCTTGTCAAGGGGCGTCACACACCTTACTCCTCCCTCTCCGGGAGGACTGTCGCAGGATTGCATTCTGCTCCTTCAGCGGTTGTTCAATGAAATTCAATGTATTAAATTTCATCGAACTCACGTTATTCTATTTAAAAATTTCATTCATAACGGCATATTCAAGGTATCTCCCGTTTCTGTCACCACGGTCACAGTGTCCGTGGTGACAGAAAGGTACGAAAGGTTATATCGGCGGAGCAGAATAATCCCCGATGTTATCCTGGCCTTCTCTTTTTCATCCAGAGGAATCCTGCGGCGTACAATATCCTCAATCTGCCTTGAGCGCGACAGCCTCATAAATGATGATGAATCTGTCGGAGGAATAACTCTACAGTCCATCTCTATTGTATCTTTCGGACATTTCACCACATAATAATCTCCGTCTATATACCCGTCATATGTAGTGACAGTCCTGTCTCCGATTGAAAATTCGCCAAACATGGACCAGTCAGTGTCCTGCATCATATCGTTAAGAGCAACCGTACAAGCGAAAACCGACACAGCAAGCATAGCGACACTTGCCGACATTATGACAATCCGTTTATTCATCGTTTATTCATCCTCATGAATCATTATGTTGTGACCGACATCTCTATAGCCTTTTGACTGCAGCTGTTCTCTCCGTTCCTGCGTATCCGGTATTTCAAACCGGACAAACATGCCGCTTTTATTATCCCATATCTCACCGGAGGCTGCACCGCAGCAATCTACTTTCAGCCTCTGAAACCCTCCCTGTACAAGAGCCACCAGATCAAAAGCCATAGCCAATTCTTCATTGTCCAGAGGGAAACTTCTGATATAGAGTTCTTCAGGCCAGTCTTTCTCCATATATTCAGTTTTATAGAATTTCACATCGTTGATTATTCTCCACTTGGAGTCCACACCAACTGCAAACCTCACTGAATCCGGCTCCATAATGCCGCTGATGCGTGAAAATCTACCGGGATCATATTCCATTTCAATCCCCTTGAACCGGCCAAAGTCAACCTTCGCTATACGATCAGCCAAAGGCTCATCACCCACTACATCATCCGGAATTCGCCATGTACATTGGGCAAGGAGCGGCATCAGTACAAACATTGCCAATAATGTCTTCATAAAGATCACTTCCTTCTTAACAGATTATGTTTCCGTGCGTATTTTGCCCCACCGGCACTACCATTATAAAAACCTTCCAAAGAAAGATCTGATTCCACAAATACATCAAGTACTGAACTTATTTCTTCCTCGCTGACAAACACCAATTGATCTATCTCACCACTATCTATTGCCTCCGGATCCGATTCTGGATCAGCAAAATCCACAAATGTATATTGATCGTATTCTTCTCCCGATTCCAGTGTTCCCGTTGAATGGATAAGTATTCTATGTGTTCCTTCAGCCTGTATTTTCTCCTGGTATTTTCCGTTTGAATCAAACATATAATAATCCATCCCGTCCGGGTCCACAAAGTCAACCGGATTCCCTGCACAATATACATACGGGCTGATGGACCAGTATTCCTCGCCGAGAGGGTCAGGCGACACCCACTGTCCCGTCCTTGTGGAGTAGAGACGCGCTCCGTAGTCCAGCTGCGGCAAACATTGTGGTCAAGGCAATCCGTTTCATGGCGTTGGAATTTTTGTTTTAAATATAGCGGTTTTTCTCTAATTTTGCCATCTGCAAATCCGGCCTGTGATTTTGCCCCCATTCAACAGAACTCAATTGACAAGCAACAGATGAAAAACGCCAATTCCCCGGTATTTTCAGACTCAAAGCCGCATTATGAGCTTCTTGACGGACTGAGGGGCGTGGCCGCCCTGATGGTTATGTTCTACCACATAGGCGAGGGGTTCGCGACCAGTCCGGTCGACCAGCATGTCAACCACGGGTATCTGGCGGTGGATTTCTTTTTCATCCTGTCCGGATTTGTGATAGGGTATGCCTACGATGACAGGTGGAAGACATCCCTGACGCTGAAGAATTTCTTCAGGCGCAGGCTCATAAGGCTGCATCCGATGGTCATCATGGGAGCCGTGCTCGGTGTGGTGGCATTCTGCATCCAGGGAAGGGTGCAGTGGGACGGGACGCAGGTACCGCTGACAATGGTGCTGATAGCCCTGCTGCTGAATCTCTTCCTGCTTCCGGTGGTGCCGGGGACAGGGGCGGATGTGAGAGGCAACAACGAGATGTTCCCGCTGAACGGCCCGAGCTGGTCGCTCTTCTTCGAATATATCGGCAACATTCTCTATGCGCTTTTCATAAGAAAAATGTCTACAAAAGCCCTGGCCGTGCTCGTGTCAGTTGCAGGCCTGGGGCTCGGAGCATTCGCTGTCTGCAACCTTTCCGGCTTCGGGCATCTCGGCGTGGGCTGGTCCATGACGGACTGGAATCTCCCCGGAGGCTTCCTCCGCCTGATGTTCTCATTTTCAACAGGCCTACTGATGTCCCGCGTGTTCAGGCCGGTCAATATCAGGGGGGCATTCTGGATATGCAGTGCCATAGTCTGCGTGCTGCTTGCCCTGCCGCATATCGGCGGAGGAGAAAAGCTTTGGCTTAACGGGCTTTACGAAGCTGTCTGCACGATATTCATTTTCCCTGCCCTCATCTGGCTGGGCGCATCCGGAAAAACCACCGACAAGGCTACATCCAGGGTATGCAAATTCCTCGGGGACATTTCATATCCGGTCTATGTGGTACACTACCCCCTGATGTACCTGTTCTATGCATGGCTGTGGGGAGGAGAAGAGAAGATTCCGTTCAGCCAGGCATGGCCCGCAGCCGCCGCAGTCATCATCGGCAGCATCGTCCTCGCATGGCTCTGCCTGAAGTTCTACGACGAGCCTCTGCGCAGGTGGCTCGGGAAGAAATCATAGACATACTTGTCTTTCAGAATTGTTTTCAGTCTTTTTCAGAATTGCACATATTCAAGATTATCATATTTGCAAAAACAGACTGTATCATGGTTTTTCAAACGAAATGAGTAAATTTGAAGCATTGATTTCATCAATACCAAGAATATGCTTCAGATAAAGAATTTCTATTTCAACCCCTTGCATGAGTGCTGCAGCGTGGCATGGGACGAAACAGGGGAATGTGTCATCATAGACCCTGGATTCTATTCTCCTCAGGAGAGGGACGAACTGATGGAGTTCATCCGGGCCAAGGGGCTCAAGCCGGCAAAGATTCTGCTGACCCACGCGCATTTCGACCATGTGTTCGGACTTAAGGAATGCGCCGGGATGCTCGGCGTGCCGGTATACATGGACCCTGCAGACAGGGAGACTCTCGGCAATGCGGGATATTTCTGCAGGATGTTCGGATTCAGGACGCCTGCAACCGATGTCAAGACCGAAGATATACATGACGGGGACAGGATAAAGTTCGGGAACACGGAGTTTGAAGTCCTTTCCACACCGGGACATACCCCGGGAGGAGTATGTTTCTACGACAGGGCTGACAAGGTTCTCTTCAGCGGTGACACGCTTTTTGCAGGAGCAATCGGCCGCACCGACCATCCGGGAGGCGACTATGACAGGCTCATGGAAGGGATTTTCAGCAAACTGACTGTCCTTGACGGAGATGTGGAGGTGATTCCTGGCCACGGTCCGCACACGACCATCACCGACGAGAGGACGAAGAACCCTTTCCTGCAGCCGTTCAACGAGCCTTATGAAGAAGAGTGAATCCCTGTATGGACAAAAAAAGAGAATATATAGAAATCGTAGGGGCCAAGGCCCACAATCTCAAGAATGTGTCGCTCTCACTCCCGCGCAATGAGTTCGTAGTCATCACCGGGCTCAGCGGAAGCGGGAAGTCTTCGCTTGCCTTTGACACCATCTATGCGGAGGGACAGCGCAGATATATGGACACGCTATCCGCATACGCAAAGCAGTTCATGGGCATTCTTGAGAAGCCTGATGTGGAGAGCATCACGGGACTCAGCCCCATCATCGCCATCGAGCAGAAGACTACCGGCAACAACCCGAGATCCACTGTAGGCACCATCACCGAAATATATGATTTCCTGAGGCTTCTTTATGCCAAGGCATCGACTGCATACTCCCCTGCCACAGGAAAGGCGATGGTCCGGTACACCGACGAGCAGATAGTATCCCTGATCATGGAGAACTACCGGGAAAGGAAATGCCTCCTGCTTGCGCCGCTCGTGAAAGGGCGCAAGGGACACTACAAGGAGCTCTTCGAACAGCTCCGCAGGCGCGGTTACACACAGGCAAGGATAGACTCCGAAATCCGCGACCTTTCCGAGGTCTCCGCCCTTGACAGGTACAAGCCGCATTTCATAGAGCTCATAGTGGACAAGCTCAAGCCCACCGCAAGGGATGAGAAGAGAATCAAGGACTCCGTCTGCACTGCCCTGAACCTCGGCAAGGGTTCCCTCGCCGTCATGGACATGGAAACCGGAGAACTCCAGCACTATTCCAAGCATCTCGTATGCCCGGACACGGGGCTTTCCCTTGCGGAGCCGGCGCCGCACTCATTCTCATTCAATTCCCCGCAGGGCTATTGTCCGCACTGCAAGGGACTCGGAATGATTGTCGATGTCAACATGGACTCCATCATCCCCGACAGGACTGTCTCCATAGCCGACGGAGCCCTGATACCGCTGGGAAAAATCCGCCAGACGAAGAAATTCGACATCATCCGCTCGATTGCGAGAAAATACGGATTCTCCCTGTATGACCCCGTGGGAGAGCTCGGGGACGACATCATTTCCCTCCTCGTGTTCGGCTCCGATGAACTTTTCAGAATCGGGGAAGGCTCGTCTTCAGAGATGGTGTCTTATCCCGGAATCGTCGATGACATATCCGACAAGATAGTCTGTCCGGTATGCCACGGCACACGGCTCAACAAAGAGACTGAATATTTCAAGATTGACGGGAAAAGCATATCCGAAGTATCCGCAATGGAGATTTCCGACCTCAGGACATGGCTGGACTCGCTTGAAGGGATATTCACGGACAGACAGAGACTCATAGCCCGCGACATACTCAAGGAACTGAGGGAAAGGGTGTCTTTCCTTCTGGACGTGGGGCTTGAATATCTTTCACTCGACAGGGCGACGGCCTCTCTCTCCGGCGGGGAAAGCCAGCGCATCAGGCTTGCCACGCAGATAGGCTCAAAGCTTGTCAATGTGCTCTATATCCTGGATGAGCCGAGCATCGGCCTGCACCAGAGGGACAACCGGAAACTCATCTCATCTCTGAAGAATCTCCGCGACGAGGGCAATTCTGTCATGGTGGTGGAGCACGACACAGAGACAATGCTTTCCGCCGACTGGCTCGTTGATGTGGGACCCGGGGCAGGAGAAAACGGAGGCCGCATCTGTCTTTCGGCTCCGGTGGACCTGCTGCTGAAGACGGATCCGGACAGCGCAGTCCGGGCAGCAGAAGAAACTGCGGAAACCTTCCCTGAAGACCCGGAAGTGATGAAGCACTGCATCATAGGTCAGTCCATCACCCTCGACTACCTGACCGGCAGGAAGAAAATCGAAGTACCGGCATCAAGAAGGACAGGCAACGGGCTTACACTCGGCATCCGCGGCGCCTGCGGCAACAACCTGAAGAATGTGGACATCGACTTCCCTCTCGGCATTCTGATAGGCATCAGCGGAGTCAGCGGCAGCGGCAAGTCTTCCCTCATCAACGAGACCCTGATGCCGATCCTGAAAAACAAATTCTACAATGCACGGATGCAGCCGCTCCCCTATCGGGACATCGTGGGCCTGGAGAACATCGACAAACTGATTGAGATAGACCAGAGCCCCATCGGGCGTACTCCGAGGAGCAATCCGGCCACATTCACAGGAGTGTTCAACGACATACGCAGCCTCTTCGAATCCACCCCGGATGCCAAGGTACGCGGATTCAAGGCCGGAAGATTCTCCTTCAATGTGCCGGGCGGCAGATGCGAAGAATGCAAGGGAGCCGGCATCAAGGTGATTGAAATGAACTTCCTGCCTTCGGTCAATGTGGTCTGCAAGGAATGCCGCGGCCGCCGATACAAGGACGATACCCTTGCCGTCAAATACAAAGGGAAAAACATCAACGATGTGCTTGAGATGCCGATAAGCGAGGCATACGGATTCTTCGGCAACATCCCCGCCATCAGCCAGAAACTCAAGGCCCTCACGGATGTCGGACTCGGATATGTGAAGCTCGGGCAGTCTGCCGTCACTCTCTCGGGGGGCGAAAGCCAGAGGATGAAGCTCGCCGCAGAACTCGCAAGAAAGAGCACCGGCAACACCCTCTACATCCTTGACGAACCGACCACAGGCCTGCACTCCGAGGACATAAAGATTCTGCTCGGAGTGCTGCAGCAGCTTGTGGACCAGGGAAACACAGTCATTGTCATAGAGCACAACCTCGATGTCCTGAAGACCGTGGACTATATATTCGACATGGGCCCTGAAGGAGGCAGGAAAGGAGGAATGATAATTGCACAGGGCACGCCGGAACAGCTTGCCGAAGACCCGGCATCAGTCACCGGCCCGTTCCTGAAAGAAATACTATAATATGGAAACGACGAGAATATTCTGCGAAAACGACAGGGAAATGCATGAAGTCATGCTCGGCACCCCGCTGTCAGAACTTTCTGAGAGAATATGCAGGACTGTCCGCGACGAGAGCAACGGGGTCGACCTGCCCATAATCGCAGCTCTGGTGGACCATCAGCTCAAGGAGCTGGAATTCAGGCTGACTGTGTCACGGCAGGTGGAATTCATAGGCTACAACCATCCGGACGGACGCAGGACTTATGTGCGCTCCCTCTGTTTCGTGCTGCAGAACGCCGTGCGGGAACTTTATCCGGACAAGGTGCTTGCCATAGAATACTCCCTCCCGAGCGGCCTCTATTGCGAGCTCCGCGCCCCGGAAGCCAAGGAAGACGGCCACCCGGATGTGTATTATGTGACAGACAGGGAGGTGGAGACCCTGAAAGAGAAAGTTCAGGAAATAATCGACGCCGACCTTCCTTTCCACAAGTTCAAGATGAACTGCGACGAGGCGGAGAAAGTCTTTCTCGGCAACAGGCAGCCGGACAAGGCGGAACTTCTGAAGTCCATAGGGAAATTCACCTGCAGCGTATACACCCTCGGAGGGCATGCCGACACCTTCTACGGGCCGCTCGTGCCGTCCACGGGATATCTCAAGGTCTTTGACCTGATTGGCTTCAACAACGGCTTCTGCCTGCAGTATCCTGCCGAGGGCAATGTCAGCAGGGTCATGCCTCTGAAACGGCAGTCCAAGATAGCCGCCGCCCTGAAGGAATATGCCGACTGGTGCTCGATAATGCATGTCCGCGGCGCCGGGACCCTCAACAAGACGATAACTTCCGGAGACGCTGTCAGGCTCATCAACATAGCCGAAGCCCTGCACGAGAGGAAATATGCCGACATTGCCGACCAGATTTTCGCACGCAGGGACAAGGTGAAGATTGTGTTCATCGCCGGTCCTTCCAGCAGCGGAAAGACATCATCGTCGAAGAGGCTCGCCATCCAGTGCAAGGTGCTCGGCCTGAACCCGAAAGTGATAGAACTCGACAATTATTTCGTGGACAGGGAGAATACGCCGAAGGACGAGAACGGAGAATACGACTTCGAGGCTCTCGGAGCCATGGACCTTGACTTCCTCAGCAGACAGCTGAACGCCCTGCTCAACGGAGAAAGGGTGGAACTGCCGAGATTCGACTTCAAGGAAGGGCGCAGGCATTTCGCAGGCGACTTCATGCAGATGGAAGAGAACGACATACTCTTCATGGAAGGCATCCATGCCCTCAATCCCGCAATGACACCTGCTGTGGACAACTCCCGCATTTTCAGGGTCTATGTGTCGGCCCTTACATCCCTTCCGCTGGATGAGAACAACAACATATCCACTTCCGACAACAGGATGCTCAGAAGGATGGTAAGGGACAACAGGGTACGGGGAATCACTCCGGAAGGCACCATAATGAGATGGCACAGCGTACGCCGCGGCGAGAACCGCAACATATTCCCGTTCCAGGAAAATGCCGACGCGGTCTTCAATTCTGCCATGATATTCGAGCTTCCGCTCCTTAAATACTACGCCGAACCCCTCCTCCGCCGCATTCCGCCGCATTCCCCGGCATTCACGGAAGCTATCAGGCTTCTGAAATTCCTGGAATATGTAGTCGCCCTCTCCCCCGACGAGATTGCCGCCATACCGCCGACATCAATAATGAGGGAATTCATCGGAGGGCAGTCCCTGTAAAAAACAGATACTGATATAGTACAATTGATACATCTGACTGATACAGTCAATACCCAGACAAAATAAAACCACATGAAAAGGAAGCATACTATAGCTGTTGCCTGCATCTTTCTGATGACTGCATTTCTCATCCCTGATGCGGCTCTGTCCGGAACAAGACAAGAGTCGGAAGCAAGACAGCAGTCCGGAGCAAGGCATGAAATGACCGGCAGTAATACAACATATATGCTGAAGCCCCATGAAAGCCTTCCGTCCGCGGATACATCCGGCTTCACCAAAATCTTTCTTGCCGGGACAATCGACATGGGCAGCAGCCGGGACTGGCAGGCGGAGGCATTTGAATATTTTTCTTCCCTGCCGGGGAAATACATCCTCTTCAATCCGCGCCAAGGCAACTGGGACGGCAGCAAGCCGGGAGAAATGGACTATCAGGTCAACTGGGAACTCGAACATCTTGAGCAGGCCGACATCATAATAATGTACATCATCGGCACAAGCAAATCCCCGATAACCCTGCTTGAAATGGGACTCTTTGCCCGCTCCGGCAAGCTGTATGTCGCCTGTGAGCCCGATTTCTACCGCCACGACAATGTCCGCATCACCTGCGCCCGATACGGAGTCCCGCTGTATGACACCATTGAGGAGATGCTGGAAGAAGTGAGAGAAAATGTACTTGAGGAAGTTGAGGCGGCTGCCGGGAAAAGAGATTGAGTTCGCCCCCACGGCACGATAACAATAGAACCGCGCCCGTTGGACAGTATTTTAGACTTCCAACGGGCGCGGTATCTTCATAAGGCACGGCAACAAGTGCTCCGCCTTTCAACGCTATACCATTCCGGAGAATCCCATGAATGCCATCGCGAGGATACTTGCGGTGACAAGGGCAATAGGAATGCCCCTGAACGGCTTTGGCACTTTGTTGAGTGCTATCTGTTCCCTAAGGCCGGCAAAGAGAATCATTGCAAGGCCGAAGCCGAGGGATGAAGCGAATGCATACACCACAGACTCGGCAAGGTTGAGCATGTGAGGGTCGCCGCCGAATGTGAACTCCTTGGTGACGACGATGAGCGCGATACCGAGCACGGCGCAGTTGGTGGTAATCAGCGGAAGGAAGATGCCGAGGGCCTGGTAGAGGGACGGGCTGATCTTCTTCAGAATGATTTCTACCATCTGCACGAGGGCAGCAATCACAAGGATGAACGTGATGGTCTGCATGAACTCGATATGGAGCGGCACAAGCACATAATACTGCAGGAGATAAGTCACCAGAGTCGAAAGAGTGATGACGAAGCACACTGCGCCTGACATTCCGACGGCAGTGCTCAGCTTGTTGGAGACTCCGAGGAACGGACAGCAGCCGAGGAACTGCGCGAGCAGAATATTATTGACGAATATCGCCGATATTATTATTATCAAATATTCCATGGTCTCTTATTCTATTTTGGTGATTTTCCTGAATATCACTATCAGATATGCCAGCGCAAGGAATGCTCCCGGAGCGAGCACGAATGCAAGGATGCCGTCGCCTTCGATGAACTTGAAGCCGAAGACGGAGCCGCTGCCGAGAATCTCGCGGACGAGTCCGAGGATAGTGAGCGACATGGTGAAGCCCAGACCGATGCCGATGCCGTCACAGGCTGAATCTACGACCGAGTTCTTGTTGGCGAATGCCTCGGCACGGCCGAGCACGATGCAGTTCACCACAATAAGAGGGATGAACAGTCCGAGAGTTTCATACATGGCCGGAGTGTAGGCCTGCATTATGAACTGCAGGATGGTCACGAAGGCCGCGATGATCACGATATATGACGGGATGCGCACCTTGTCCGGGATATACGGGGCCGTGGCGGAAATCACCATATTTGAAAGCACTAGCACGAACATCGTGGCGAGGCCCATGCCCATTCCGTTCATTGCTGAAGTCGTGGTGGCCAATGTAGGACACATTCCGAGCAGCAGGACAAATGTAGGGTTCTCCTTTACAAGTCCTTTGGTAATAAGTTTGAATTTTCCCATTGTGTTGTCCTCCGTTATTTGTTTTCTTCAGCGGTCTGTGCAGCAGCAGTATCCCCTGCAGTCTGTGCAGCGGCAGTATCTGCGGCTGACTGTGCGGCCGGATCCTCCGTAGGGACTGAAGCCCCGGTGGACATGTCCGGAACACCGCCTGAGACTATTGCCTGATATATAGCAAGGGCATTGTTCACGGCAGCGACATATGCCCGGGAAGTGATTGTCGAAGCCGTGATGGCATCGATGTCACCCCCGTCCTTCTTCACGGCAAGCTTCGTCGCGGCAGGGTTGAGATTCTTGAACTGGTCAGCGAAAGCGGGTTCGGTACATTTTGCGCCGAGTCCCGGAGTCTCGCTCTGTGATAGCACTGAAGTATTGTAGATGATGCCGTCTGCGGTAATTCCCACCATCAGGGACACCGGACCGCTGAAGCCTGAGGCAGATGCCGTGACGGCATAGCCGATGACTTCGCCTCCCTTTGAGGCGGCATAATAGCTGATTGTCCCGCCGTCCGCCTCAATGGTTTTCAGTTCTGGGGCACCGTCAAATTCAGGAAGCACCTGTCTGATGGCGTTGTTGGTCTTCGCCTCAGCCGCAGCTTCTATAGGAGCCTTGGTCAGGGCATATACGCCGGCAAGCAGACCGGAGCTCACAAGACAGATGACGCCGAGGCTCAAAACCATGTTTTTCAATGATGACTGTATTGCCATAATCTATGCCCTCCCGTATTTTTTCTGTTTGAATGCCTTGTTGATGAGAGGCACCACGGAGTTCATGATGAGGATGGCGAATGACACACCTTCAGGATATGAACCGAAGTACCTTATCAGCATTGTGAGAAGTCCTATTCCGACACCGAATACAATCCCGCCTCTGGTACTCATAGGAGATGTCACATAGTCCGTGGCCATGAACACAGAGCCGAGGAGCACACCACCCGTGAGGAGATTGAAGAGAGGGTCAGTGTACTGGTCAGGGTTGATGAGCCAGAAGATTCCGGAGAATACGATGACAGTCGCCCAGATGGACAGGGTGATATGCGGTCTGATGACCTTGCGGGCAAGCAGATAGATGAAGCCGATGAGGATGGCTATCGCCGAAATCTCACCCGCAGAGCCGCCGATGTTGACAAACAGCGTCTGAAGATAAGAGAAATCATTTGCCGCAAATATCTGGCTGAGGGTGTCTCCCTTTGCCAGCCCCTCCTTCACGGTACCGAGAAGGGTAGCCCCGGAAGTCGCGTCGACATTGATGAATCCTGCAGGACGGGCCCAGTTGGTCATGGCCACCGGGAATGACACGAGCAGGAAGACACGGGCTGCTATTGCAGGGTTGAAGAGATTCTGTCCGAGGCCGCCGAAAGTCATCTTCACGACTCCGATGGCAAAGATTGCCCCTATCATGGCCACCCACCACGGACAGGCCGGCGGAAGGTTGAGGGCAAGCAGGACACCCGTCACGGCGGCTGACCAGTCACCGATTGTGGACGGACTCTTGAGCAGGAACCTTGTGACGAGATACTCCACAAGGATACAAGTTATGACGCTTACTGCAAGCAGCATGACTGAAGACCATCCGTAGTAGACGATGGACACGGCCACCGAAGGCAGGAGCGCAATCACCACATCACGCATGATTCCCGCAGTGGAGACATCCGCGTGTATATGCGGTGACGGTGAAACCAATACTTTATTCATTTTCTGTCTCTTTTTTATTCAATGGATACTCCTTATTTTTTCGGTGCAGTCCTTGCCCTCATGGCTCTGATGACCTCACCCTTGGCTACCCTGATGACATCCAGAAGAGGAATGTTCGCCGGGCAGGAATACAGGCAGCAGCCGCACTCTATGCAGTCCTGGATGGCATTCTGCTCCAGGTCATCCATCATGTTGTTGCGGGCGAGCTTGTTGAGCAGATAAGGCTCAAGCCCCATAGGGCAGGCTTCAACGCACTTGCCGCAGCGGATACAGTTGCTCTCAGGCTTTCTTGCCGTCTGTTCCTCCGTGAGATAGAGCAGAGACGAAGAGCCTTTCAGAGCGGTTGCCTCCATGTTGGATATGGCCTTTCCCATCATAGGGCCTCCGCTGACGACCTTCACGGCCTCCTCCGGGATGCCTCCGTCGTATTCGGCGATGAAAGAAAGAGGGACACCGATCCTGAACAGATAGTTCTTCTGCCTGCTGGCAGGAAGACAAGTGCCGGTTACAGTCAGCACATTGGTAATCAACGGCATGTTCTTCTGCACGGCATCATACACGGCAAGGGATGTACCTACATTCTGCACAACGGCCCCGACGTCAATAGGAAGTCCCATTGACTTCACCTGGCGGTGCATTACGGCATCTATCAGCTGTTTTTCACCTCCCTGAGGATATTTTTTCTTCAGGACCATGACCTCGATTCCGTCATAGCCTTTTGCTGAAGACTGGAGAGAGGCAACAGCCGCAGACATTTTGGAGACGGCCTCAGGCTTGTTCTCCTCAATTCCTATCACTGCACGGCTGACGCCAAGCACTTTCTTCATGATGGCTGCGCCTATGACTATCTTTTCGCTCTGCTCAAGCATGATGCGGTAGTCGGAAGTCAGATATGGCTCGCATTCCGCTCCGTTGAGAATCAGGCATTCCGCCTTCTTTTCAGGCGGAGGGCAGAGTTTCACATGAGTAGGGAAAGTCGCACCGCCGAGGCCGACCACACCGTTATTCTTGATTCTGTCCACAATGAACTGCCTGTCTTCCGGGATTTCCTTTACAAGGGTGGCAGAAGTATCAATTCCGTCCATCCACTCGTCAGGCTCAACGGCAATCTCGACATGGACCGCATAATTTCCGGCAAGGTCCTTATACGGGCCTACAGACTTCACTGTACCGGTAACAGATGAATGGACATATGCGGAGATGAATCCTCCCGGCTCTCCGATTATCTGTCCCGTCTTTACCCTGTCGCCGGGGGCAACAGTCGGCTTGGCCGGGGCACCGAGATGCTGGTTCATGGAGATGAACACAGTCTTCGGAAGAGGCAATGTCTCGATTTTGCTTCCGGCGGCTATCTTGCTGTCATTCGGATGTACGCCGCCTATTGAAAATGTCTTCTTCATATCTGGTGCTCCTTATTTTTTTCATTGTTCTCCGCAGCCGGTTTTTCTGCCACCTGCTTTTCCTCAGCTGGAGTTTCTGTCACAGGAACAGACTTTGCTGCTGCAGGAGTTTCTGCCGCAGCAGGCTTTGGCGCCGGTTTCGGTGCCGGTTTCTGGGCCGGAGCAGGGAAATTCACGTCATGGATGGCACCCGTAGGACATACTACCACGCATTTCCTGCAGAGACGGCATTTGTTGAAATCGATGTATGCCACATTGTTCTCGACAGTTATGGCTCCGAACGGACACTCCTTCTCACATTTGCCGCATCCGATGCAGGCTGCCTTGCAGGCCTTGCGCGCAACTGCACCCTTGTCCTTGTTCACGCAGCTGACAAATACCCTGCGGCCCTTAGGACCCTTGTTGCGCAGCTCGATGATATTCTTCGGGCAAGCCTTGACACAGGCGCCGCAGCCGGTGCATTTCTCCTCGTCCACGACAGGAAGCCCCGTGACAGGATCCATGGAGAGAGCTCCGAACTGGCAGGCCGCAACACAATCCCCGCATCCGAGACAGCCGAACGGACATCCGGTGTCACCGCTGTAGAGGGCAGCCTTGACCTTGCAGGACTGGTATCCGCTGTACTCATTGGTCTTCGGCCTGTTTTCACAAGTTCCGTTGCAGCGGACCACAGCGACCATGGGAGCCTTTTCCGTGACTTCCATACCGAGGACGGCAGCAACTTTCTTCATAACTTCATTTCCTCCGACAGGACAGAAATTGTTGTCCAGATTCGGGGCTTCAACGCATGACTGGGCAAATGCGCGGCACCCGGCAAATCCGCAGCCTCCGCAATTGGCACCTGGCATCACCTTCTCGACCTCGTCTATGCGCGGGTCTTCCTCCACCTTGAATCTCTTTGCGACAAGATAGAGGACCACGGCAAGCAGCAGGCCCATGAGGGTGACGGCCACAATAGTCCAGATAATTGTTGTTGTCATTTCTATTATTTATTTTTTATATAGAACACAAAATCCTTTGACAGTCGCCCGCGCAAAAGGTAGATGACCAGATAATACAGGGCCACCGCACCTATCGCTATCAGGCCGGCATATGCTTCGTGACCGATAACGGGGGACAAAGATAATATTAAAATCATTAAAATCAGCAAAGGAATCACATAAGATATCCATACAGCCTTCAGTCCCATGGAACGGCGGAGCACGACAAGCACCTCATCGCCCACATTGCGGAGCGTATACGGGTCTGTCGGGACTCCAATAAGCTTGACCTGCTCTTCGGATACGCCGCACACGCCTTTGGCATGGCAGGCAGAGCACGCCGAGGAGGAAATGATTTCCACAATGGTCATTTCCGGGGTTATCTCAACAATTTTCCCTATGTGGGATATCTCATCTTTCGCCATATCTGAATATTATTTTTTCTTTTTTACCAATGATGAAAAGGGATGCTTCAGACCCGACCAGCCGTCAAGCCTTCCGCTCGCCGTACCGACAAGAATCGGGGCCTCGAACATGACCGGAATCCTGTTTTCATCGTCCGAAATCCATATCGTCAGGTCCTCCTCCCCGGTGAAGACATTGCCGGCAAGAAGCTTTGCTGAAAATCTGATTGTATTGACCGTTCCCAGCCCTTTTATCTTTTTCTGTTCCCTTCCGTGCAGAATGAAATATACATTATATACATCGTCGTCTATGGCGAAAGTCATGGGATATTTCACTTCAGGGACAACTTTTCCGAAATCCATGTTCCTGGCCAGAAAGAAAAGGGACGGAAGGTCGTATGTACATTCATCCAGAGGAAGTTCCACATATCTCTGCCCTCTGGATGAAGTGTATATGTCCGCCGCTATGTAAGGGGCGGCGGCACCGTCACGGACATAATTGTATTCATTTGTGGCGACATACCTGCCTTCATGGGTATCTCTTGTGAATTTCAGAGGCTTCAGGCCGTCCGCGGTAAACCAGGACCTGAAATCCTCCCGCACTTTGAAGAAAAGGTCGAAAAGTTTCGTGGTACTGCCGAGAACAGTGCACTTGAAGGCCCTCTGCCCGTCAAATGTCAATGTATCAAGTGTAACGGAGGCCTTTCCCACATCAGAATTGATGATGCCCCATTCATAGTGCATGGTGAACTGCAGGGTCTCCCCGGCGCGGAAGGCAAGCTGTTCCTCCGAAACAGAGCGTACCGGAATACAGCCCGATGTTCTCCCTGCGGCAGAAGTATCTGCGGGAGCAGACCGTCCCAGAAGCGGCTGACATGTCATGACAGCCAGAATCAGAATGACTGAAAGATACCGTACCATGCATCAAAATTCATTGTTTGCACCCATGCCGGAACCATAATCCGGAGGAGGGACCGGGGCGTCAAATGGAGCTCCGTCGTCATTCATGCGGGACGGGACAGCCCTGAAAGCCTGACTTACAAGAGTGTCTTCCATCTCAACGAATCTCACCTCTGAAGACCTGAACATCATCTCTATGTCACCTATTTCACCGTTCCTGTGCTTGGCAATGATTATCTGTGTCTTTCCCTTGTCGTCTACATTTTCCGACAGTCCCTGGTAATCAAGCCTGTGGATGAAGATGACCATGTCCGCGTCCTGCTCTATTGAGCCGGACTCACGGAGGTCGCTGAGCTGGGGCCTGTTGTTGCCGCCGGTGCGCTGGACGGCATTGCGGCTCAACTGGGAAAGGGCTATGATCGGAACATTCATCTCCTTGGCCGTGGCCTTGAGCGTCCTTGAAATTGCAGCGACTTCCTGTTCCCTCATCATCCCGCGGTTGTCCGAAGGAGCCTGCATCAGCTGCAGATAATCCACTATGACGAGCCTCACGCCTTTCTGCTTCACGAGTCTCTTGACCTTGGAACGGAACTCCATGACCGGAAGTGACGGCGTGTCATCAATATACAGCGGGGACTTGGCCAGGTTCCGGCATTTTTCCTCAAGCTGCTTCCATTCGTGCGGGGCAAGCCGGACACCTCCTTTGATTTTGTCGGCGCTCAAGCCGGATTCAGTCACCATCAGTCGCTTGACAAGCTGTATGGACGGCATTTCAAGAGAAAAGAACGCAACCGGCATATTGTACTGTACGGCTGCATTCCTCGCTATATTCAGCACAAAGGCCGTCTTACCCACAGAAGGCCTTGCCGCCAGGATGATAAGGTCGGAAGGCTGCCAGCCGAATGTGATCTTGTCGATGGACGGGAAGCCGGACGGCACTCCGCTGAGCCCGGTGGTATCCTGAAGACGCTCAATGTCAGAGATGGCCTGATTGTAGATGGAGCCTATCTCCTGCACGTCCCTCTTGACATTATTCTGAATCGCAGCAAAAATCTTTGACTGTGACAAGTCTATCAGTTCATCGACATTGGCCGTCTCGTCGTATGCCTTGCGCAGAATGTCATAGGAAGCCGTTATGAGCTCCCGCTGGATACATTTCTGCTTCAGAATCTTGATATAGTATTCGACATGGGCGGCAGCACCAACTTTTCTGGAAAGGGCGGCAAGCGCGACCGGGCCCCCGACTGTCTCAAGATTGCCCTGCGCCTTGAGCTTCTGAGTCACGGTCAGCACATCCACTGACGAATGCTCGTTGACGAGGGCGGAAATGGCGTCGAAGATCATCCTGTGCTTCTCATCATAGAAGCATGAGGGGGTGAGCTCCTCCATGGACTCGTCCACACAGTTCGGCTCTATGAGCATCGAACCGATGACAGCCTCTTCAACATCAAGAGCCTGAGGCGGTTTGTTCCCCACCTCAAGCCCAAGCATTTCAAGGTTGACGCTGTCGCCCCTGCGGGAAGAGCGACGCTTTCTTTCTTCTGCCATGAATCCTATTCGAAGTCAGGATTGACCAATATCCTGCCGCAATATTCGCAGACAATCATTTTCCTGTTTGAGGCAATGTCTATGAGCCGCTGCGGAGGAATCGTATTGAAGCATCCGCCGCAGGAATCACCGTTGAACACGGAAACAACGGCAAGATGGTTGTGACAGCTGTGCCTGATGCGCTCATACGCACTCATGGTCCTTGCATCGATCTTGGCGGCGCAGGCATCCCTGTCTGCCCTCAGCTTCTCCTCCTCGCGTGAAGTGGACTCGACTATTGTCGCAAGCTCCTGCTTCTTGGCCTTGAGGTCATCATTCTTGACGGCAATCTTGTCCTTGAGGTCATCGGCTTCCGCCTTTCTGGCAGCAATGGCGGCTTTGGCCTCATCGATGTTCTTCTGGGCTATCTGGCACAGAAGGTCAAGATTCTCAAGCTCTTTGTTGAGAGAGTCGTATTCACGGCTGTTGGCAACATTGTCAAGCTGCGACTTGTATTTGTCCATCTGGGCATTGTAGTCGACGATATTGTGCTTGTACTCCGCTATGGACTTGGTGGCCTCGTCTATCTTCGCAGATATGGCTGCTGACTTGTTCTTGAGCCCTGCGATTTCGTTCTCAAGGTTTTCCACCTCCACAGGCAACTCGCCGCGAAGCTGAAGAATCTTGTCTATTTCCGTATCTGCCTGCTGCAGGGCATACAATGTCTTGAGCTTCTCTTCAACGCTCAGGTCTGAATCAGCGAAACTTTTCTGAATGGACACGAAAGTCTCCCTCTGGTCTATGGGAGTCTCGATTTTTTTAGTCTTTTTGGCCATGTCGCTTTTAAATAATATATTGTAAAGTACTGTACTTAAAAATAATATACCGGATTGCCGCGGAGATTCGCCGTAATTCGGACTGCAAAGGTAGGAAATTTTTTCTTCAACAGAGCAAATAAAATATCAACTATCTCTATCTCACTCTCATAATGACCGACATCCATTATCATGAAGCCGGGACGGGTGAAGAAATTGTGGTAGGATATGTCCCCGCAGAGGTAGAGCTGCGCCCCGGCCTCAGCAGCCTTCCCGATAAGAGAGCCGCCGGAACCCCCGCACATCGCCACCCTCGATATCAGGCAGTCAGGCGGCCTTGAGGTCCGGACTGCAGCAAGATTGAACTTCTCCTTGACATATTCTATTGCCGCACGGGCATCCATCGGCTCGGGGAAATCCCCGACAGTACCGAGTCCGATGCCCTCGCCTTCCGCATCAAGCACTTCTATATTCATGAGCCCCAGCCTGCGGGCCATCGCCCCGCTCACACCGGCAATCACCTTGTCCGCGGAAGTATGCGCGGCATATACGGAAATCCCGGCAGAGACAGCCTTCATCACGGCCAGCCCCACGGGGTCGTCCGGACTTATCTTCTTCAGCCCCGAGAATATCAGCGGATGATGGGTAACAATCATGTCCGCCCCGACAGAAACCGCCTCGTCCACAAGCTCCGGCGTACAGTCCAGCCCGAGCAGCACGGAAGTCACCTGCGCATCCGGCGACCCTATGCACAGGCCGCTGTTGTCCCATTTTTCCTGCAGCGACAGCGGGGCAAATTCCTCTATTGCCGCCGTCACATCCTTCACTCTGGTCTTTTCCATGACATTCTGAAAATTAAAGATTCTTCCTCGCCTCCTCAAGTTCCGAGCGGACCTCAAGGAGAAGTTCCATCATGCGGGCCGCCTGGCCGACCTTGTCCCTGTCCTGGAGAAGCTTCCTGTATGCACCCTCAAGGGTCATCCCGCAGACCCTGACGAGAAAATGAATCCGGCGGAATGTCTCCACATCCTCCGCAGTATACATCCTGTTGCCCTTGGCATTGCGCTTCGGGCACAGCAGCTTCGGGAAAGAGTCGGACCAGAATCGCACAAGGGACACATTCTCCCCGAGAATCCCGGCCACTTCACCTATTGTATAATACAGCTTTTCCATTGCTCTTCCGCATTATCGGACACTTTCCCTGCACAGGATTCATTCCATGGTCTGGGCTATGCTTTCCCCGAGAATCATCATCTCGACATATTCCTCCGGTGACACGGAGCCGAAGAAATAGTTCACGGGGTCGACATGGACTGTGTCCTTTATTATTTCATAATGGAGATGCGGGGCGAACGACTTTCCCGACGAACCAGTCGTGGCGATGAGGTCGCCCTTTTTCACGGCCCTGCCGCGGCGCACAAGAATCTCCTTGAGATGCGCATACCGGGTGACATATCCGTTGCCGTGGTCTATGGTCAGGACATTGCCGGACTCGCGGCCGGAACGGACAGTCTGCGTCACGGTTCCGTCAGCAGGGGAATACACCGGAGTACCCGGAGGGACAATCATGTCAAGTCCGGTATGTTTCTGATAAACCTTATAGAAGGGACTCATCTTCTGTCCGGTCGAAGCCCCCGTCTGCGCATAGGGGAAATCCTTCAGCGGCAGCGCAAGAGGAGGCAGGGAGTCCTGTCCGACGATGCATTTTTCAAGAATCTCATGCAGGAGGGCATCCACTTCCGCCGCTGTCCCGGCCGCATCCCTGAGCTTGGCTTCGGTGTATCTCACGATGCCTTCGTCCGTGGCCGAATCCCCGGATTCCACAAAGAAAGCATATCCGAAATCAGGGGAAAGGGGTGAGGATGAATTGAAAATCTCCTCATATATGCTGTTGTCCCTTGCCTCGAGGTCCTCCACGACATCATTGAGCAGCGCCTCTTTCTCCGCCATATCCGGGTAAAGCTTTGCATACATGCGGTTTTCCTGCTTCAGCCGGCGCTCCGTGTCCGTGCTGAAGACCAGGGCAAAGAGAATGTAATATATGACCGCAAGGGCGATGCTGACGAAAAAATATTTCACGCACCGGCGTATGATTTTTGCGGCCGAGGGGCGGACTTTTCTGATTCTGAAGTCGTCCTTGTCTATTTCATACCTGCCGGTCATTGCTGTCCGCCTTTGACTTTGTCCACAAGAGACATGTATGCGACAGGGTCCATGGACAGGTCAAGATAGTTCAGGGGATTGACCTGACGGCCCTTATAGATGACCTCATAATGGAGATGGGGGCCCGTGGACTTGCCCGAATTGCCGGAAAGGCCAAGGAAAGACCCTCTCTTGACGGCATCCCCCTCATGGACGGCGATGGTCTTCATGTGGGCATACCTCGTCTTGTAGCCGAACCCGTGGTCCACAACGACAGAATTGCCGTATCCATAGAATTCATGGCGTACAGTTTCGACCACCCCGTCTGCCGTGGAATATATCCCGTTGCCGGAAGGCATCGCGAAGTCGATGCCCTCATGAAAAGCCGTCTTGCCGTAGACCGGGTCGAGCCTCCGTCCGTAATAGCTTGAAATATGATATGAGCCGGGGACAGGGCAGATCGGCGCGAGTGCCGGCACACAGAGCACCATGTCACCGGAATGCTTTGCCACAGCAGCTATCTCGTCAAAGGACCTGCTCTGGACATAGGTCTTTTTCGTCAGCATGTCCAGCCGCACCACCGTTTTCCGCAGCAGGTCCGGACAGCCGCCGTAGTCCAGATAAGAATACCTGTTCACACCTCCGTAGCCGGCATTCCTCACTTCTTCAGGAATCGCGTACATGCCGAAGACCTCCCTGTATATGTCATTGTCCCTCATGGCCAGAGAGGAAAGCAGTTCGTCATGCCTGTCGAGCTGCCGGTTCATGACCTCCAGGCGGGAACTCCATCTGGCATTGTTCTTCTTGATGATGACCGTCTTCGGAAGATCCTGCCCGAGAACGGAAGTATATATCCAGACATACAGGAAAGCCGCGGCTATGCTCCCGATGAAAAGGAGAATGCTTTTGATGAAGCGGCGGCGGGCAGTACGCTCCCTCACCATCTCGTACGAAAGGGTGTCTTTGTTGAATATGTACTTCCAGGATTTTGACATGGCGCAAATATAGTCCATTATTTGTAAAAAAATTATAATTTTGCGAGTTATTTGAACATATACACGGTTATTTGAACACATATCATAAATGAGCAATATGACTTCAAAGGAAATAAGGCAGGCTTTCCTGGACTTTTTCGCATCAAAGGGACATACCGTTGTCCCGTCCGCACCTATGGTCGTCAAGAACGACCCTACCCTCATGTTCACCAATGCAGGAATGAACCAGTTCAAGGACTGGTTCCTCGGCAACAGCACGCCGAAGTACAAGAGGGTGACCGACAGTCAGAAATGTTTGAGAGTCAGCGGAAAGCACAACGACCTTGAAGAGGTCGGACACGACTCCTACCATCATACAATGTTCGAGATGCTCGGCAACTGGAGCTTCGGGGACTATTTCAAGAAAGAAGCCATCGCCTGGGCATGGGAGCTTCTGACAGAAGTCTACAAGATAGACAAGGACAGGCTTTACGCCACCGTATTCGAAGGTGATGCCTCCGACCATACTGAAATGGATGCCGAAGCCCTCGGCGAATGGAAGAAATATCTCCCCGAGGACAGGGTTCTCTTCGGCAACAGGCATGACAATTTCTGGGAAATGGGAGACACCGGCCCGTGCGGTCCGTGCAGCGAGATCCATGTGGACCTCAGGAGCGACGAGGAAAGGGCCGCAGTTCCCGGCCGCGATCTCGTCAACAAGGGACACCACCTCGTGATAGAAATCTGGAACCTCGTCTTCATGCAGTTCAACCGCAAGGCCGACGGCCATCTCGAGCCGCTCCCGAACAAGAATGTGGACACCGGAATGGGATTCGAGAGGCTTTGCATGACCCTTCAGGGAAAGACAAGCAACTACGACACCGATGTCTTTACCGGCATGATACACAAGATTGAGGAGCTTTCAGGCCACGGATATCATGAATCCGAAAAGACAGAAGTGGCCATGAGAGTGATTGCAGACCATATCAGGGCAATCAGCTTCTCTATAGCGGACGGGCAGCTTCCGTCCAACGTGAAGGCAGGTTATGTCATCAGGAGAATCCTCAGGAGAGCTGTCAGATACGGATATACATTCCTCGGGTTCAACGAGCCCTTCCTCTGCCGCCTTGTGGGACAGCTTGTCGATGACATGGGCCAGTTCTATTCTGAAATTGTCAGCCAGCAGAGCCTCATAGAGAAAGTAATCAGGGAAGAAGAAATGGCTTTCCTGAGGACTCTCGACAGGGGCATCAGGCTGATGGACTCCATCCTGGCCAAATCCGGGGACACGAAAGTCATTTCAGGGGAGGATGCATTCGTGCTCTATGACACCTACGGATTCCCTGTGGACCTGAGCGAACTGATTGCCTCCGAAAACGGCTATACAATTGACATAGAAGGCTTTGAAAAAGAACTTCAGAAGCAGAAGGAGAGGGCCCGGAACGCCACTGCCCTCGAATCCGGCGACTGGGTTGAATTCCACAGGTGCGACAATGTCGAATTCACGGGATATGACACGACTGCCGTCCACGGGGCATCCCTCCTGCGCCACCGCACCGTCAAGGCAAAGAACAAGGTGATGTACCAGCTCGTCTTTGACAAGACTCCGTTCTATGCGGAGATGGGCGGACAGGTCGGCGACACCGGGACAATCACCGCCGCCGACGGAGAGCAGGTCAGAATCCTCAACACCATCAAGGAAAACAACCTCACCATCCATATAGCCGAAAAGATACCTGCCGACTGCAGCGGGGAATTCATCCTCCAGGTGGATGAGGCAAGGAGGAGAAAAATAGCCTCCAACCATACTGCGACCCACCTTCTGCACAAGGCCCTGAGGGAAATCCTCGGCACCCATGTCGAGCAGAAGGGTTCATATGTGGCCCCGACATACTTCAGGTTCGACTTCTCGCACTTCGAGAAGCTCTCCGACGAGCAGATAGACCGGGTAGAGAAACGGGTCAATGAACTCATACGACTCAACAGCCCGCTCCAGGAGAACAGGGCAGCCACTATGGAAGAGGCAAAGGCCGCCGGAGCAATGGCTCTCTTCGGAGAAAAATACGGGGACAGAGTCAGGATAGTCAGATTCGGGGACTCCGTGGAGCTCTGCGGAGGCACACACGCGGCAGCCACGGGCCAGATCGGATTCTTCAAGATTGTATCCGAATCCGCAATCGCAGCAGGCATACGCCGCATAGAGGCCGCCACCGGAGAGGATGCGGAAAATGTCGTGGATGTAATGGAGACGATGTTCCGCTCCGCAAGGGCCCTGTTCAACAATGCGCCGGACCTCGCGGCGTCAGTCAGGAAACTGATTGAGGAGAACGAACATTTCAAGAAGGAGATCGAGGCCAATGCCAGGGAGAAGGCCGCCGCACTGAAAAAGACACTGACCGAGGTAAGCCGGCCCGTCAACGGAGTGAATGTCGTGACATTCACCCACAGCATAGACCCGGCGATGCTCAAGAACGCGGCAATGATGCTCCAGAAGGAGGTGACGAACATGGTCGTGGCAGCGGCATTCGAACATCAGGGCAAGCCGCAGCTCCTGCTGATGTACTCACCGGACCTCGTGGCCGCAGGACACAACGCCTCAAAGGACATCAAGGAGGCCGCCAGGGCCATCCTCGGCGGAGGAGGAGGACAGCCGGGCCTTGCCACTGCGGGCGGAAAGGAGACAGCCGGACTCAAGGACGCACTTGACAAGATGGTCGAGCTCGCCGTCAGATAACTTGCCGCCGTACAAATGAAACGGACCCAGGTGTCAGACAAATCATACAGATAAAGAAACTCGAATCATACAGATGAAGAAACTCGACATTTTCATACTGAAATCATTCATAGGACCGTTCTTCGCGATCCTGTTTGTCGTCATCTTCATCCTCATGATGCAGTTCCTGTGGCTGTACATTGACGAGCTGGTGGGAAAGGGATTGAGCTTCAAGGTCATCCTTGAATTTCTCGGCTGGGGGTGCGCCACACTCCTGCCGCTGTCCCTGCCGCTTGCCACCCTGCTGTCGTCGATGATGACACTGGGGACAATGGGCGAAAACAATGAACTCCTTGCCATCAAGGCCGCAGGCATATCCCTCAGCCGAGTCCTTGCTCCACTGGTCATCACATCCTTCATCATAAGCATAGGCACATTCTTCGCGACCAACGACCTTGTCCCGATTGCATACAACAAGATCTACACGCTCCGGGACGACATCGGCAAGACCAAGGAGGAAATCAAGATTCCCACACAGACTTTCTATGACGGAATCGAAGGCTATACGCTGAGGGTGGAGTCCAGGAACGAGGAAACCGGAATGATGCACGACGTCATGGTCTACGGCCACAAGGACAAGAGGGGAAACACGAGCCTCACTCTGGCCGACTCCGCCGTCATGAACATGTCAAAGGATAAGACCTACCTGACATTCACTTTGTTCGACGGGGCCAACTACGAGGAGACCAACACCAGAAAATTCAGGGACACTACCCTCAAGCTCCAGAAGTCCGAATTCAAACGGCAGCAGCTGGTCATCCCCCTTGAGAACTATGCATTCCGGAAATCTGACGAAGACAGATTCGGCGACCAGGTCAAATCCATGAACCTCAAGCAGCTGAACCATGGGAAAGACTCAATCGGGGATATCAGGGCCGAGGCAAAGGCCGACCATCTGGACAGGCTTCAGAAAAGCGGCGTCCTGTCATACAGCCGCCAGCTGGACACGTCAGTGAACAGCAAGGCAAGCGTTCCATTCGGATTCGCGGGGGCCGGAGAATGGGATGACCTCAACAGGGAAATCAAAGGATACGAAAAAGCCCTGTCGCACACCAATGAATTCATTTCCCTGCTGACTACATTCTCCAGGGAAACATACTACTATACCTATACTCTGCGCAGAATAGACGTCGAGCAGCTCAAAAAATTCGCCGTGGCGATAGCCTGCTTCATCTTTTTCTTCATCGGGGCACCGCTCGGGGCTCTGATACGCAAGGGCGGGCTGGGCACGCCGGCAATCATTTCCGTACTGTTTTTTGTCGTCTACTGGGTGATTGACATTTCCGGGACAAAGCTTGCCAACGACGGTGCAGTTTCGGCTGCAGGCGGAGTATTCATTTCGTCTTATGTGCTGTTTCCGATAGGCATATTCCTGACATGGAAGGCCATCAACGACTCTTCCATCTTCAGTACGGACAGCATGAAGACATGGATCAGGAAAGCCAGGATGAAAATAATGGGAAGCATAAGGAAAACAAGGATTGTATACATGGGTACTCCGGAATTTGCGGTCGCCCCTCTTGATGAGCTCATCAGGCAGGGATACCATGTGGCCGGAGTGGTCACCGTCGCCGACAAGGCAAGCGGCAGGGGACTGAAAGTCAATGAAAGTGCCGTAAAGAAATATGCAGTGGAACACGGCATACCTGTCCTGCAGCCGCTCTCACTGAAGGATCCGGAATTCATTGAGGCCCTCAAGGCATGGAAGCCGGACCTCTTTGTGGTGGTGGCATTCAGAATGCTGCCGAAAGTCGTATGGGAAATACCGAGGCTCGGCACATTCAATCTCCACGCGGCACTTCTGCCGCAATACAGGGGGGCTGCCCCTATAAACTGGGCCATCATCAACGGAGAGCACATGTCCGGAGTCACCACATTCATGATTGATGACGGCATGGACACCGGGCACATCATCTTCAGGGAACAATGCAGGATATCCGACACGGACACGGCCGGAGACCTTCATGACAAGCTCATGGACCTCGGCGCAAAAGTCGTCGTGCAGACCGTGGAAACAATCATTGAAGGCAATGTGGAGCTTCGTCTTCAGAAGAGCTTCATCCAGGGAGACGAAGTGCTCAAGCCTGCACCGAAGCTCACGAAGGAACTGTGCAGAATCGACTGGAACAGGCCGACGAAGGACATCTGTAATCTCATCAGGGGCCTCTCCCCTTATCCGGGAGCATATATGGATGTCGAAAAGGGAGACGGGGCACCGGTGCAGATCAAGATATACAGAAGCGAGAAGCTGACTGCAGATGAACTCGCCGGGCTTTCCGGAACAAGTGGAAAACCGGATCCAGGCACAATACTCTCCGACGGGAAGTCCAGGCTTGCCGTGACAACCGCTGACGGGGCCGTTTCTGTCACCGAGCTGCAGATGTCCGGAAAGAAACGCATGGGCATCAAAGACTTCCTTGCCGGCTTCAGGGAGCCTCAGGCATGGAAAGTCGTCCAGTCCCTGCAGGAATCCCAAGAACAGAAAATCTGAAGGCAATGGGCAAAAGTGCGGTAATAATAGTCAACGGGGATTTCCCGAAGAAAGAATATCCAAGGTACATTGTCCGCTCTGCGGACTTCATCATATGCTGCGACGGCGCATTCGACAGATACCTGCGAATTTCCGAAAGCATCTTCGGAAAGAAGAGAATCCCAGATGCCATAGTGGGAGACATGGATTCCCTCTCCGGGAAGAGCCGGGCAGAATACGCTGACATCATTACAGGCAATCCCGACCAGGAGACCAACGACCAGACAAAGGCATTTGTCTATGTCATGGACAAATTTCCGGACATATCCGAGATACATATCATCGGCGCCACCGGGAAAAGGGCGGACCACACCATAGGCAACATTTCACTTCTGATGGAATATGCCAGGGCCTATGACCTTGACGCCAGAGGGATAACCGTCGACATCATATCCGACCATGAGACAATCTTTCCAGTCACTGACACCACCGAGATACAATGCGGGGAAGGAAGGAGCGTATCGATATTTTCTCCTGACAGCTCACTCCGCATCCGTTCGGAAGGACTTGTATGGCCTACGGACAACGTAGTCTTTGACAACTGGTGGAAAGCCACCCTCAACAGGGCCTCCGACGACACGGTAAAACTGATATTCAGCCACAAGTCCATTGCCGTGGTGGCGCTGGACTGAAGCCGTGATGATGACGGGCTAAATTTGATGACAATTCATTAGGAATTCTCCTCCTTTAGTCATATTTTTGCATATAATACGATTTTTAAAGTTTAAATAGTAAGCAAATGTCTGAAGTGAAATATTTTCCGGCCGTCGGGGACATAGAGACGGCGGCAGAGATTCTCGGGGAAATCATCGGGCCCACCCCGCTGATGAAAAACAACAACCTTTCCGAGAAATACGGAGCCGAAGTCTATCTCAAGAGGGAAGACCTTCAGATAGTCCGTTCATACAAGATCAGAGGAGCATACAACAAGATCCGCTCAATCTCGCCTGAGATCCTGAAATACGGGATTGTATGCGCCAGCGCAGGCAACCACGCACAGGGAGTGGCATTCTCATGCAACAAGCTGCACATCATGGGTTCCATCTATATGCCGACCACAACCCCGAAGCAGAAGATCGAGCAGGTCAAGATGTTCGGCAAGGAATGGATTGACATCGTGCTAACAGGCGACACCTTTGACGCAGCCAACAATGCCGCAATCGAATACGCCCGCAAAAGCGGAAAGACTTTCATCCCTCCGTTCGACGACCCCAAAATCATCGAGGGCCAGGGGACAATAGGACTGGAACTCGCAAGGCAGTGCAAGGAGCCTCTCGACTATGTGTTCATTCCGATAGGAGGAGGCGGGCTGGCAGCCGGAGTCGGAGGATATCTCCGCCAGATATGGCCGGACGTGAAACTCATCGGCGTCGAGCCTGCCGGGGCACCATGCATGAAGGCCGCCATAGAGAAAGGCGAAATCGTTGACCTGGAACACATCGACAAGTTTGTTGACGGTGCCGCCGTCAAGAAAGCCGGAGAATACACATTTGAAGTATGCCGCAAGGTGCTTGACGACATTGTGGCCGTACCGGAAGGGGCAGTCTGCACCGCCATCATAGAGATGTACAACAAGAGCGCGATTGTCGTGGAGCCGGCAGGGGCCCTGTCGTCCGCAGCACTCAGGTTCTATGCCGACAAGATCAAGGGGAAGAGAGTCGGATGCATCGTGAGCGGCAGCAACAATGACATCACCAGGATGGAGGAAATTCGTGAGAAGTCCCTGCTGTTCGAAGGGCTCAAGCACTATTTCATCGTCAATTTCCCGCAGAAATCAGGGGCAATACTGTCATTTGTAAGAGATGTGATAGGGCCGGGGGACGACCTCGTATACATACAATATATCAAAAAGACGAATAAGGAAGACGGACCGGCGCTCATAGGCATAGAGGTTGCCACTAAAGATGACTATGTCGCCCTCATCAACCGTATGAAGGCACACAACATCACATACGAGTACATCAACGAGAACAACAAACTTTTTGAAATATTGATTTAAATCC